>JAYUGZ010000037.1:0-15898 GCA_043767465.1 Cyanobacteriota bacterium | reverse complement strand
TGGTTCAAACACTGCAAATTAAACCAGATTTATTTGGAGTTTACTATCATATAGCCTATGCTTTGGAACAAAAAGGACAAGTAGATGAAGCCGATATTATAAAATTTGGCTATAAAATGTTGCCCTTAAGTTTTCTCCAAAAATACTGTGGATTTACTGACGATTTAGCAGTCGCAGCAGAGTCATATCCGAGCATTACTTGCACAGACATCTATCCTGCAAGTGAAATCAATTTATCTGACTCCAAAACAATCGACAGCAACAGGAAATGTTGGGAAGATCAAATTTTTTATATCAAAAAATCTTTTGTTGCTACCATACCAAACGGACGAGCTTGGGCAGATATTGCTACTACCGCCGTCATTACTTCAGACAATAAACTTGTTACCGATATTTCAATGGGTTGTCCTGAGTTGGTAATAACTTCCGACAAATTGTCTCCGGTCGAACACGTCGAGGGAAATGTGGCTTTTTTATCTGCTCGCTGGGGAGGCGCAGCTTATTTTCATTGGATGTTTGATGTGGTTACACGGTTCGAGCTTTTGCAGCGCTGCGGATTGATAGACACTATTGATAAGTTCGTTATCAATGCTTGCGATTTGGCTTATGAAAAAGAAAGTTTAAATACTTTAGGAATTCCACTAGATAAAATTTTAGAAAGTCGCTACCTTCCTCACTTTACAGCGGATAAATTAATAGTTCCTTCAATTTGTGATGGTGGTTCGGGAACTTCTAAATGGAAGTGCGAATATTTGAAACGAATGTTTTTACACGAACAGCCGTCACCAAACACAGATTATTGCGAACGAATTTATATCAGTCGAGAAAAAGCATCGTACCGGCGAATTGTCAACGAGGAAGAGGTTGTCGGGTGTTTGGAAAAGTTAGGGTTTCGTAAAGTCAAGCTAGAAACGATGTCGGTAGCGGAACAAGCCCGGTGTTTGGCTGCCGCTAAAGTAGTTGTCGCACCTCACGGCGCGGGATTGACTAATTTAGTTTTTTGCAGTCCCCGAACTAAAGTAATTGAGATCTTTTCTCCGATTTATGTGCCGAGTTGCTTTTGGACTATTAGCAATTTGTGTGAGTTGGAACATTACTATTTAATTGCTGAATTGTTTGACGATCAAACTCATAAATATTCGGGACATAAAGATATGCGTGTGGATGTGAACTCGCTGGAGAAGTTAATGAATCTGGCAGGAGTTTCGCATGAATAGTCATGATTACCACAAGTTGGGCAATTCCCTGCAAGAAAGTGGTCAGTTGGATGATGCTGTTGCGGCTTACCGCAAGGCTGTTGAATTACAATCGGATTTTTCGTGGTCTCATCACAGTTTGGGCGATGTTTTGCTGAAACTCGAACGGTGGGATGATGCTGTCGCTGCTTACACAAAAGCTGTTGAGTTAAACCCGGATTTTTCGTGGTCTTATCACAATTTGGGTGATACTTTGTTGAGATTGGAACGCTGGGAAGATGCTGTCGCTGCTTACCGCTACGAGATTGCGCTCAACTCAGATTTTGCTTGGTCTTTTTGCAATTTAGCCGACGCTTTGACTCAACTCAAATATTGGCATGAAGCTATCGCTGCGTATTTAAAAGCTGTTGAAATTGACGGAAATTTGCCGGGAATTTACGAGAAGTTGGGATATGCTCTCGGACAAACAAAGTCTGATTTAAAGTCGGTGTTAGAACAATGTGAATTGCAAGTTACATCCGAAAATGTAGAGTTTTATTTGCAGTTAGGTAAGAATTTAGCAAAGTACGATCGCCCAAAAAGCGCAATTATTTTTTACGAAATGCTCTTGACATTTATGCCAGATTGTGGTGTAGTCTCAGCGGAATTAGAGCAGTTGTTGAAACAGCAGGAAAAGTGCGTTAGCACTTTAGCCTCAGCCCGCGCCACAGTAACCCAAAAACCGGATGATTGCTGGTCTTATTACAATTTAGGTGCGGTTTTGAGCCAGCAAAAATATGGGGAGGAAGCGGCGGCGGCTTTTTTGCAAGCAATAACAATAAATCCCGATCTTCCTTGGTGGTTTTATTATAATTTGTGGGAAGTTTTGATTGAGCAAAACAAGCTGGATGAAGTTGAGAGTTTGTACCGTGCAGTTGTTGATGCTCAACCTGAGGCTTTTTGGCCTTATTTGAATTTGGGGGAAGTTTTGACTAGGCAAGGTAATATTGCTGAGGCAATTTCCTGTTATCAAACTGTAAGTTATAAGCAAGCTTTTGGGTCTATTATTAGCAAGAGAATAGGCTCCATGCCTGTGCTAGAAAATATAGATACGGGTTCCATGCCTGTTCCACAAAATATAGTAAGATTTCCTAAATTTATAATTATTGGTTCTCAGCGGTGCGGCACGACTTCTCTGTACACTTATTTAGCTGAACACCCGCAAATTTTGACTCCGATTAAAAAGGAGATGGATTTTTTCTCGTGGCATTTTCAAAGAGGGATTGATTGGTATTTGGCTCATTTTCCCCCAATGCCGCAGGGAGGGGAATTTGTAACGGGTGAAGCAAGTCCGAGTTATTTTGACTTTCGGGAAGCGCCGGAACGTCTGTACAGCGCGTGTCCAGAGGCGAAGCTGATTGTGCTGTTGCGAAATCCGGTCGATCGCGCGATTTCTCATTTTTACCGCTTAAAGGGCTTAAATTGGGAATCGCGATCGCTCGATCGGGCAATTAGCGACGAAATCGAACGGTTGAATCAAAATCCAGAATACATCATCGGCCCAGAACCGGGCAATTATTTAGCTCGCGGTAGGTATATAGAATTTATTAAAAATTGGCTGGCTTTATTTCCCCGAGAACAGTTGTTAGTTTTGCAAAGCGAAGATTTGTATGCAGGTGCTGCGACAACTGTAAATCATGTTTTAGCCTTTTTAGAGTTGCCGGAATATCAATTATCTGAGTATCAAAATGCTAATCCTGGTTCTTATCAGCGGGTAAATCAGTCGGTTCGCCACTTGTTGAGCGATTATTTTAAACCTTACAATCAGGAATTAGAGGAGTATTTGGGGAGAAAGTTTGATTGGGAATAAGATAACACGGCGGTTGAAACCGCGTCTATAAAAACACTCACGTGCCTCCGCAGGTTGAATAAAAGGCGATTAAACGTGGGTTATTCTCTTCAGTCTGCGGAGGCAGACATCGTTTGTGTAGACGCGGTTTCAACCGCCGTCTGCTAAAATAAGAACAACTTGTAATGAGGTAATACTAATGCTGACAATCGAGCTAGATACATTACTTAAAGAACAAGCACTCCAACGCCAAGATCCCGAAGAGCGCTACATCACGGATAGGGTGAACTGGGAAGAATACGAGACACTGGTAAATCGGATTGGAGATGCTGCGGGATATCGAGTTACTTATTTAGATGGAGTTTTAGAAATTATGTCACCTTCTCGCCGCCATGAAAGTCGCAAAACTAGCATTGGAGATCTGCTACTTATTTATTTTGTAGAAGCTGATATCGAGTATTTCCCTTTTGGGTCTACAACTCTGCGGCAAGAGGAAAAAAGTGGCGGTACCGAACCGGATGAAGCTTACTGTATTGGCACAGATAAAGAATTTCCCGACTTGGTAATTGAAGTGATTGTTACCAGTGGCAGCATCAATAAACTAGAACTCTATAGAAGGTTGAATGTGCGAGAGGTTTGGTTCTGGCGAAATGAGAGATTTTTGATCTACCATTTGCGAGAAGAGATTCCGGTTGAGTTTGTATCAAACTGCGGTTATGAATTAATCACAAACAGCGAATTGCTACCGGAACTTGATATCGAGCTGTTGACAGAATGTGTCAAAAATCCTCATCCGCTAGCAGCAGCAAAGGCATGGAGACAGAATTTGCTGCTGCCCTAAACAGCAAGTTTTAAATCTTATCCATTCCCAAACTGTCGCAAAGACGAGCAACTGACTCGCGCGCGCCAGCAGTCCCAAGAAAAAACCCGCTGCCCCTTGACAAGTCGGACTCGTTATGAGTACGCTATAGTAAGCAACGAAATTTATCCCAACTACCCAAGGATTCACAACCATGCTGACGAACCACGAAGGTCAAAGAGTACCCAAAGTCACGTTTCGCACTCGCAAGGACAACGAGTGGGTGGATGTCACCACCGATGATTTGTTTGCAGGCAAAACTGTAGCAGTCTTTTCTCTGCCGGGAGCATTCACTCCGACTTGTTCGTCAACGCACCTCCCGGGTTACAACGAATTGGCGAAAGTTTTCAAAGAAAATGGCGTAGATGAAATCGTTTGTATTTCCGTCAACGACACTTTTGTGATGAACGAGTGGGCAAAAGACCAAGAATCAGATAATGTGACCTTAATTCCCGACGGTAACGGTGAGTTTACTCAAGGCATGGGAATGCTGGTAGACAAAACAGATTTAGGCTTTGGGAAGCGGTCTTGGCGCTATTCGATGCTGGTAAAAGATGGCTTGGTTGAAAAAATGTTTATTGAGCCTGAGGAACCAGGCGACCCTTTCAAAGTGTCCGATGCCGAGACGATGCTCAACTACATCAACTCCGCAGCAGCTAAGCCGAAGGTAGTTTCGCTGTTTACCAAAGTAGGCTGTCCCTTCTGCGCTAAGGCTAAGGCAATGCTGACTGAAAAGGGCTTGGATTATGAAGAAATCGTCTTGGGCCGGGATGTCACAACCCGATCGCTCCGGGCGGTGACTGGCGCGACAAGCGTGCCACAAGTGTTTATCGACGGCAAGTTGATCGGCGGTTCCGAAGCTCTAGAGTCTTATTTGGCAGTCGCTTAGTTAGGGAAAAATACTTAGGCTGCGGGTTGGCAGCGTACACCTTACTCTGTTGTTGTGGGTGTGGGCTGCCAACCTGCAACTGTCTTTAGGAAGATATATCGTTATTCTCACAGTTCGATCGCTCTATTTATCCATTCTCGTGCCACAATTATTTGTGAAGTAATATTAAAAAAATCAGAAATGGGAGTGAACGATCGTGGATTTAAGCCTCGTAGCCTCAAATATCTTAAATCCACCAGTATTAGCATTTTTCATGGGAATGCTGGCGATTTTCCTAAAATCTGACTTAGAAATTCCTGCACCCATCCCCAAACTGTTTTCGCTGTACCTGCTGTTTGCGATCGGATTTAAAGGCGGCGTCGAACTGTCCCGAAGCGGTTTCAACCAGCAAGTCGCCCTGACAATCTTCGCAGCAATGCTGATGTCAGCGCTAGTACCAGTTTATACTTTCTTCATACTGAAGATCAAACTCGACTCCTACAATGCCGCGGCGATCGCAGCCACCTACGGTTCCATCAGCGCCGTCACCTTTATCACCGCAACATCCTTCCTCAAAGAACAGGGGATCGACTTTGACGGTTACATGGTAGCAGCGCTAGCATTAATGGAATCCCCAGCAATTATCGTCGGTCTAATTCTCGTCAGCGTATTCGGCGGAGAAGAAGGAAAACGCGAAATAGTTTGGTCAGAAGTGCTGCAAGAAGCCTTCCTCAACAGTTCAGTTTTTCTATTAATAGGTAGCCTAATTATGGGCATACTTACAGGAGAACACGGTTGGGAAGTTATGAGTCCGTTTACTCAAGATTTGTTTTACGGAGTTCTGACTTTTTTCTTGCTAGACATGGGTCTGGTTGCTGCTAGCAGAATTAAAGATTTGCAAGAAACAGGAATTTTCCTAATAGCCTTTGCAATCCTAATTCCTATAGTTAATGCAGCAGTTGGTTTACTGATCGCAAAACTAATTGGAATGCCGCAGGGAGATAGCCTGCTATTTTCCGTATTGTGTGCGAGTGCTTCTTACATCGCAGTACCGGCAGCAATGCGGCTGACGGTTCCCGAAGCTAACCCCAGCCTTTACATTTCAACAGCCTTAGCAGTGACGTTTCCGTTTAACATCGTTGTAGGCATTCCCATGTATTTATACGCAATCAATATGTTTTGGATGTGAACTTATGGACGCAGTTAAAAGGATAGAAATTTTTGCGAACTCGGTGGAGCTCCCAAAGATTTTAGATGGTTTAGACAAAGCTGGCGTCCCGGGTTATTCGGTGATTCGCGGTGTAGCCGGCAAAAGCACTAGGGGACGTAAATCCCACGATTTGGCAATGAGTATGCTGGATAATATTTATGTGCTGGCTTTCTGCGAACCCGATCAAATATCGGCAGTTGCAGAAAATATTAGACCAGTGTTAAATAAGTTTGGCGGAGCGTGTTTTATTTCGGATGCGGTGGAATTGCTCACTACTAAGTGTGTCGGTAGCGATTAGTTATTGGTCATTGGTCATTGGTCATTGGTCATTGGTCATTGGTCATTGGTCATTGGTAATTATAACCAACTGTCAACTGCTAACTACAAACTGCCAACTGTCAATTGTCAACTGCCAACTGCCAACTGTCATTAGAAACCCGGTTTATTTGATAAGCCGGGTTTTGGAATATCTAGCCATTTCACATTATCAAAATCAGCCATTGCTTCTACATAAAAGCGGATTGAGCTTTTGCATAAGTTTTTATTGATTAATTTAGAGTAGTTTAATTAACGATAATGTGAGAAAAATCTGTGTTGATTATAGCAATTTTATAAATTTAAAATCATCAGTAATCGGTGATTAGCCAGCGGTGATTTCAGGATTAATTGCCGTTCGCCGCCGGCACCAAATTCAGAATTCTTAAGATATAGAAAAGAATCAGTTGCCCAAATCAGTTAGCGTGGTAAATTCTAAGCCACAACAGGCGATCCTCTTCGTTAGCGTAGCCCCCGTAGGGGCGGGCTTTAAATCCTCTACGAGGGCTTCGCTAACGAGGCGAACGCTAACGCGCGATCGACTAGGGATATTTTCAATAGGAGTTTAAACATGGCTGCATTAAAAGTCGGCATCAACGGATTTGGTCGCATCGGACGGCTAGTCATGCGTGCAGGCATCAAAAACCAGAACATCGAATTTGTCGGTATTAACGACTTAGTTTCGCCAGAAAACCTGGCTTATCTTTTCAAATACGACTCTACCCACGGTATTTATGACGGCGAAGTTGAAGGGAAACCAGACGGGATTGTCGTTGACGGACGTTTTATTCCCTGCACTTCGATTAGAAATCCGACTGAATTGCCTTGGGGTAAAGTCGGTGCGGATTATGTGGTAGAATCTACGGGATTGTTTACGGATTTTGACGGCGGTTCAAAACACTTGACGGCGGGAGCAAAACGAGTAATACTTTCAGCACCGACTAAAGATCCAGAAAAAGTTCCAACTTTTCTAGTTGGCGTGAATCACCACAAATTTGACCCGGCCACAGATACTGTTGTTTCTAATGCTAGCTGCACCACTAATTGTTTAGCACCAATTGCCAAAGTTATCAATGATAATTTCGGTTTGGAAGAAGGTTTGATGACGACTGTTCACGCGATGACTGCTACTCAGCCAACTGTAGACGGGCCCAGCCAAAAAGATTGGCGGGGAGGACGCGGTGCGGCTCAAAATATTATTCCTTCTTCGACTGGTGCGGCGAAAGCTGTTAGTTTGGTGTTGCCGGAATTGAAGGGAAAATTGACGGGAATGGCTTTGCGAGTGCCGACTCCAGATGTGTCTGTAGTTGACCTTACTTTCAAAACGGGGAAGGAAACTAGCTACAAAGAAATTTGTGAAGCTATGAAGAAAGCTTCTGAAGGCGAACTCAAAGGTATTCTTGGATATACTGAGGATGCGGTGGTTTCGACGGATTTTCAGGGCGATGCCCGATCGAGCATTTTTGATGCAGGCGCGGGTATTGAACTGAATTCTAAGTTTTTTAAGGTCGTTTCCTGGTATGACAACGAGTGGGGTTATTCTAACCGCGTGATCGATTTGATGCTGTCGATGGCCGAGAAGGACGGAATTTTGGGCTAGTAGTATTGTATGGTGGTTCGGCGGGGCGATCGAATGCGATCACCAATAAATACAAGATTTTCCCGCGCCGAAGCCACCATCTTGCTACACTGCCATAGGTTAAATTGTTGTTATTGTCGATCGCACTCCAATTATGTCTGAACTGCCACCGCTCAACAACGAAACTATTTGGGCTATCCTCAACGAAGAAATGGACGATGCTGCTGTCAACAGATTAGTTTGGCTGTATCTGGGCTACCGCCCTGATGCGGAGACTGGTAAATGGAACAGCGCTGATGTGGCTAGCGAGTGGCGCCAAGAGTACCCGGAACCGCCGGATTTTATCGATTCTAGGCCTGCGACAGTGAAATTGACGCGATCGACTCCTCCAGAAAACAAGCAGTTACTCAAGGAAAAATTGGGATTTAAGGGCTATAAAATTGGGGAATTCGGGCCGAGACAGACTCGCAGGGCGACGATGGCTAATTGGTTGATGGGTTTTATGGAAGCTGGGGCTTCATTCAGTTGACAGTTGACAGTTGAGAGTTGAGAGTTGACATGAAAGGAAGAGGATTGGAGTAATGAATCGTCTGATTTTAATTGATCCCGATCAGGGTTCCGGCTTTAAACCAATTCTTTATGGTAAGAAAGTATCGAATATTAGGGATTGAAACATTGATCAAAGTCTTGTTTTGTTTCTATTTTTATCTGCCGTTAATTAACAAAAATTAAAGATTTTTAGCGTCAGAACAAAGTAAAGTCCGATCGCCCATTGCAACTTTATGACCCGCAACCCTGACATCAGACTGTTCCGTGAAGTATTCTAGAGTCGGAACAAAACAACTGTGAGGAAACTTTTATGAAAACAACCACGATATCTCGCCTAACCAGCATTTCCCTAGCTGCGCTAATGCTAACAGGCATTTCAGTCAATGCGATCGCCACACCAGCCACCACCCAACCCGCAACCCAACTCGCCCAAGCTACGGCCAAAAAGCGCCTAGTCGTCATGGACTTCGACTACAGCACCACCAACAGCTATTACACTTCTTATCGGGGAGTCGGCGCCGCCAAAGGCATCAGCGAACTGCTAATCAACGAACTCGTTAACAATGGCACTTATACAGTAGTCGATCGCAGCAAACTCGAACAAGTGCTCAAACAAGAAAATCGTAGCGGTACAATGGATGCCGGCACCGCAGCCGAAATTGGCAAAAAACTAGGAGTTGACGCCGTACTCATCGGCACCATTACCAAGTTTAATATCGACAAACAATCCGGCGGCGGCAGTTTCATGGGCATCGGTGGCGGTTCCCAAAAAACCAAAGCTACGGTTCAAATAGACGTGCGGTTAATTGGTACAGCTTCAGGAGATATTCTTGCCACCGCCAAAGCAGTAGGAGAAGCCGATCAAAGCGATTCCAATTTTTCTGTCAGAGGTATTGGCGGCAATTCCGGCAGCAGCAATGAAGATGGACTTTTGAGCGCAGCAGTTGACAAAGCCGTATCCCAAATGGTGACTAAACTTGCAGAAGTATCTAAGAAATTAGGTTAGGAATTGTGAAATATTTTTAGATTTTAGATTTTGAATTATTCAATCTAAAATCTAAAAATATGTCAGCAATTTTGCCGACGATTGTACCAGCTTGCCTTAGTCCTGTGTAGGAATCTGCACTATTTTCTATTGTACTAAACTAGATAAAATCTGCTTAATTCAAGCATTAAGAGTTTAATTAGAATTGGGATTTGAGTTATAACCAACAGCGCATTTTCCCTGTTGAGTGGGGTTGGGAGTCGGGTTAGTTGTTACCTTAGAAACGGCATCTTGTTCTAGAATCCATCCGATTTCCCCCGCTTGCAGCTTGGCTCTTTCTACTGCCACTGTTGGCCGGGCGGCGGGGGAAAGCGAGGGACTGGTCACAGCCGGAGAGGGACTGACTGCTGGTTTTGAAACAGTAGAAAAATCTTTATTTGATTTGGGTTTGGCAGAGTTCGATCGCACTATTTCAGGAATCGAGCAAACTTTCAATTCTAGCCAATTGCCTTGAGGCGTAAGCTGTTTGTTTGTGACCTGCAAAATGCTGCCAGCATGGACTGTTCCTCTGACAGTCAACTCACCGATTGTGCCTCGCAAATCCAAGCGATCGCTCTCATTTCCCAATTCTCCAGCCGCAGAACTTTTAATCTCTATAAACGAGCCTTTTTCTAAAGAATTGACTGGAGAAGCTGCCGATTCTACAGTCTTCTCCGGTGTGCTTCTAGGATTAATTAAACCGCGTTTTCCGAAAATAGATTCCCCGGCAGTATCGATCGCGCGACCCACCGGAGGGATGAAAAAATAAGCAAATACACCTCCCAAACCTAACAAAAATACAATTTTCACCAGCAGCGAAAATAGACTTTTGCTTTTGTCCGGCGGCCGTACCAACTGCGTTTTCAGTTGAGAATTAGCATCGCCAAAGGCTGTGCTGTCCGTCAAATCGGTGGGCAAATCCTCGCTGTCGGCAATTAGTTCGATCGGCACATCTAAAGGTGCGACAGACAATTCTGTAAAAGTATTGCCTTCTTCCCTCAAATGTGCTTGACAGTGAATCAAAGCCACAGTGACGTTATCGTGACCATTTCTAGTATTAGCTATCTCGATCAGCCGATCGCGCGCCTTTGCCACATTAATGCTACCGTCGAGAATCGGCAAAATCTCCGCTTCCCAACATTCCTCAACCCGGTCTTTATCGCTCAAACCGTCGGAGCACAGCAGCAAAACGCAGTCCTCATCCACCGGAAAACGCTGCACGGTGGGGTGCAGAGTGTTGGAGGAAGTAATGCCCAAAGCTTGAATCAGAGCGCCGGCGGCCACTTGTTCCAAAGCATCTCGGTAAAGCGAGTAACCCAAACGCACCTCGCGACAAGCTACATCGTCATCGAGAGTAACTTGATAGCAACCGGTGCGGGTAATCCAGTAAGCCCGACTGTCTCCGACGTGGGCGACGTAGAGCTCGTGAATGTGGGCCAAAGCCATAACTAGGGTAGTTCCCATGCGCTGGCGGCCTTGGCGGTGTTCGGTGTCGTTGCGACCGGCTATTTTGTCGTTAGCAGCACAGGCGGCCCGTTCCAGCTTGGAAGTCAGGCTTTTGGGGTCCCAATTAGCTTGATGCAGGGGAAGAAGCTGCAACTTGTCGCGCAGCACGCCGATCGCCAATTCCGAAGCCACTTCGCCGCCGTCTTGTCCGCCGATACCGTCGCAGACGATCGCGCAAGCCGACGATCCCGGGAGTCCGGCGAACACCGTACCGCTGGGGGGATAGCAAGCATCTTCGTTGTGAGCGCGGGTTCTGCCCACATCCGTGCCCGTGGCAATCTCAACGGTACGATCGTATGATCGGCCGCACTTTGCCAGAGCTTTATCCAACTGGCCCATCAATTGTTCGCCGTGGCGCACTTGACCGGCCACCATTTGCTGGCAAAGCTGCCGCAAAAAATTGGCGATTGCCGGGTGAGCATCTTCCAGCCACTGTTGCCACAATTTGCCTAATTGCGACAAACTCGGCGGTTTGCGATCGGGCTGCAATTCCAGAAACCGCACTAACTGCCCTTCCACGCGCAGCAGTTCCGGAGTCAGCAGCGTCGAAGCCACGCCCTGAGCGATACAAGGCTGCCAAAGTTGGGCAATTTGCCACAGCCAATTGAGCTGTCGCATCGCGGCGGCTCCTTTCCAGGAGTCCGCCAATTCCGGCATTAAAGATTCCGTCACCTTCAAAATCGGCCCGTTTTCCAGCAGCCAGATATCTCCGGAGAGCTTGCTCGTCTGCGACGATACCAGCCCGTATACTTGAGGTACGTGCAACTGATAGGCAAACAGTCTCAAATAAGGAATGACTGCACTCGGAATCTCTTCCGGCAGTTCCGGCAACTGTTCGGGTTGAGTATCGACCAGAAGTCGATCGCGCTTGACCAAATAGCGACCCGCAATCAGATCGCCCGGTTTAAACGCTTTTATCCCTTCACCTACAGCCCACAAGTAGTGTTTTGGCACAGAGTTTTGCATTAAGGGTTCCTGAAGCCTTTGGCCCGTGCTGATCTGAACTATTTTAGCGCTTGAACCTCGACGGGTTTATCTGTGGCGATGATATGACACCGTTCTATGAAACCTACTCAAACCTACTCATGGCAGATTTAATGTTCACTTCCTGCTTCCACCAAGGGAGTCGGCTCCTACTTGTCCACAGGCGTCACTTCAGACCGAACTGGCCTTACTCATGCCAGATTGACGAGCTAAATTAATCGCAGCATTCAAGTCGCGATTAATTGCTATACCGCAATTCTGACACTCAAAAACTCGCTCTTTCAGTGGCATTGACTGAATATGACCGCAACTTGAACAAGTCTTTGATGACGGATACCATCGGTCAACCAATTCAATTATCGTGCCGTACATAACCGACTTATATTCCAACTCACGCCCAAATTCATAAAAGCCACAATCTGAAATAGCAGCCGCTAATTTATGGTTGGCTATCATCCCGCTCACATTCAAATCTTCGATGCAAATCTGGGCGTATTTTCGACTAATTTCTGTGGTAGTTTTTTGCAAGAAGTCTCGACGTTGATTGGCAATCTTAGCATGAATTTTGGCAACTCTACGATCATGTTTTCGGGCATTATTGGATGCTTTCACACTCAATTTTCTCTTACCCAATTGCTTGTGGCGATTTCTCCACTGTGCTTTGCTCAGCTTGGTTTTCGCTGTTTTGAACGGACGGGGAGACTCGTAACAATTGCCATCGGAAAGAGTAGCAAAAGTTGACACACCCAAGTCAATGCCTACTGTTGCCACAACGGGGTGAGACAAAGGTTGAATCTTTTGGGCTTTGATAGCAAAAGAAACATACCATTTATCTGCGGTGCGCGAGATGGTAAATGTCTGCGCCATACAAGGAAATGGGATGGCTTCCTTGAGTCTAAAAGTCCCCAATGTGGGAATCTTTATTGACTTTTGTGGTTTGAGTAAAATTCCATGATTCCAGTCAGCAGCGTCTACTGTAAAAGAGTCACCATCTTTTTTACGTTTGAACTTGGGAAACTTGCCTAATCCTTGAAAGTATCGCGATAGCGCTGCACAGAAATGCCGGAATGTGGTTTTATAAACTCTGGAAGACAGAGTATTCATCCACTGATATTCTGGTAATTTCTTAACGTGGTTGGTGAAAACTCGTTCAATCGCTGCTACTTTTTTGCTACTACTACCTTGGATATCTTGAACTCCTTGATCAAGAGCGAATGCGTAATTGTAACAAAATCTCGCATAGCCAGAATGTCGCGCCATCAAGGTACGTTCCCGATTATTGAGCTTTAATTCAAGTTTGATGGCGTACATCAGATCCGGTTAACTTACTCATGTAAGGAGTTTAGCACAATTAATGAGTAGCTTGAGAAAGCTCGATAGTAGATTTTTGTGAGCAGTGGCAACCCCCCGCTTTTTCAGCAGACGGGGATTATTAAGGCTTCGCAGTCCAAATATCCTGATTTTTCGGGATCTGAGGCTTAGCGCACTTGCACTTTGATGTGCGTAGTGATGTCTGTCAATATCCTCGCCCTAAATACCTATGACAAGTATTGAGCGATTCGATCGAACTCCTGACAATGTTTTAGGCGTGACTTTCCGTTTCACAACACTTGGACAAATTTATATATTGTCCCGATTGCTTCCTGCTTCATCCTGGAGAAGTCGGCTTCACCAGTCCACAGGTACGAGCGTCGGATCGAGTTTACCTAGTTGTTGATTCTTCTATTAAAATTGATACACTTCGCTGCTTTACTCCGCTATTTTCAGGCACTATTAAAGTTCCCGGTTTTCGTGAACCGCCAATGTTTCAGGCGTTGCTCCTTTTAAAAGCTTTGTACCAGTTCTCAATCCTTAAATTTTTCGCTTAGTTTTGGCGTTTTCAAAGTCTAGCACATCAGGGATTGGGCAAACTGTTAATAATTGAGTAACTTTGTCCAAGTCTTTAGTTACAGTTGCTAGCCCCCAGTCAAGGGGTAAGTTTTAATGTCTTGTACTGAAACCAGTAGTTTACCATTTTGTTGGCGCCCGCATAAATCTTGAGATCGGCTTTCAAGGTTCGGCGATCGCGCGACCGTCAAGTCGTGAGCAAGACGGCAGGCTGTTTCGATCGCATTCCCCAGAGTGCCAACGGACGAAGCAATCCCCACCCTGAGCGCGAATTTAGATTTTAGACGAACTCTGATGTTAGGATGCAGGTACGTAGAAACCATCGGAGCAGGTAGGTATAAATCTATATCTCTTCTTAATTTTCTCACCAAGGGTGTTCCCAGGCTCCAGTCCGAGTTTGACAAGTAAAGTTAAATTTAACCTTACCCGCATACGGATACAAGTCCCCGACAGCAGTCGCGGGCCGCACCAAAATTTAGATATTAGTTCCACCCCCCAGATTCATCTGTGGATTCAATCTCAAATCTCAAATCGACCGATCGCCACAAACAAGCTGTTGAGTTTTTAACCATGCCCCCACATGAGTCCAGCGCCTTTGGCAAGAAATTGCCCGATCCCAAGCTACTGCCAGCAGTTGAGGTAGACGAAATGCTGACTAAAATTCAGCATTCTCACGGTTTTTATTACAAAGTGATGAATCTTGAGGTTTGGGCGCTAGTGGAAACCTTGGATGGGGTGTTTCCCGGCGCTTGGGGTCAGTTCATGACCAACCGCCAAGTTGCAGTTAAACACTTTTTGGAGCGCGATCGCGCTCCAAATTATACTGTCGATCCGCAGGATACCGAGAAAGACGCAGAAACGAAGAACTGTGAGGATGAAGGATGAAGGAGCGGCGAAGATTTTGCCAACTCTCCTCCTTTCCCCCTCTCCGCTTACAGGTGAATTTTGGCATCAACTCGGGGAAGTCCCATGCTGTAGTTGACAGCGCGGCTGTTGAGGTTGTAGCTGATTTGGCCTTTTTGTAAGAACGATCGCACCAAGTGTTCCAATTCCGAACCAATGCGGCGGAGGTTGTATTCCGTCAAGTCTTCGCCTTCGTAGGCGTCTACGAGTTGGTCGAATTTGGCATATACCTGTTTGACTGACTCGTCGTTCCAGTTGAGTTCGTTGTCGGGGTCAATGTCGATCGTCAAAAGGTCGTTGCTGGGTACGAGTTCGTTATCTTCGAGGATGGCGGTGTATATGCGAATATGGCGGGTTGTGGACTTGAGCTGCATGAGTTCTTATTTGTAAAGATTTTTTCCTGAATTTATTGTAATGGCTGGGAGATGCGCGGGGAACAGGGGATGAGGAGGATTGAACCGCGAAGACGCTTTCATGCGCGAAGGAAGAGACGGGGGAAGAGGGGGAAAGGGGGGAAGGGCGATCGTCAATTTCTCGGAATCCCGAAATCTTTTAGTTGTTGCGCCGTCCAATTTTTGTAATATTCAGTTTTCTCTAAAGCATCGGAAGCTGGCTTCAGCTTAGAATTTACTTGAACGGTGAAACTGGGATACGGCATCTTCCTTGTAGGAAGCCCGTCAATATTAAAATCTTCTTCGGGATGAGTGTGAAAAGCCAGCAAGCCCAACTCTGAAATCTGATGATTCAGTTTATCTATCAATGCTTTAGTTTGTGGCGCGCTAATTGCATTTTTTTCGGGATTAATTACTAACATTATTTCAAATTCCGAATTGTAAAATTCATGAATATATTTCATGATGGCAGAGTCTCCATCGAACTGAGTCAGCGCTGAAAACGGCTCGACTTTGAAGAGAATTTGATTTGCCAAGCGTGCTTTTTTAGTGAAGGGACAAACTGGTAAATCGCTGAAAACTGGATGGGGTAACTCGACAAACTCCGTCATCCATCTGAGGGTAGATTCTATAATTTCCGTGTCAGATTCATTCATCTCAAATCTATGTATTTGACATTTAACACTCATTATACTTTATTTGTAGGCCGATGCACACCCCACCATTGGTGTCAACTTAAGACTGAAAACCAGAATAAATGTCGCTTATAGTCGAGTCTCGATCCCCCTAAATCCCCCT
>JAYUGZ010000036.1:0-6249 GCA_043767465.1 Cyanobacteriota bacterium | reverse complement strand
TTTTGGATGCTGATATTTTGTTGGATGCGAATATTGTCCGGCAAATCAAACAGGGATATCGGTCTTTGGTGGAACAAAATCGATCGCTAGCGAAGAGTTTTCAAGGGCGAAACGGATCTAATACTAATCCCTGTCAGTTCGGGATGTATTCTCGCTATTTGAATGTGTTAGAAAATGGGGATTTAGGAAAAAGCAGCGGGGAAAATACTAGAGGTGGAATTGCTGATGATTTGCCGACTTTGGTGGAAAGATATCAAGAGCAAAAGCGATCGCCTTTGTCGCGGTTGATGTCGAGTTCGGATATGTGTTTCGGGTTGGAATCGAGCAAGCAATTTGCGATCGGGGCTATGTCGATGGATCTGTTGGAAAATGCAGCGCCTAGCAGTGCGGCGATTGACAATTATGTGACTCAGTACATCCGATTTTTGACGGCGCACGAAGTCGGCCACACTCTGGGTTTGAGGCACAATTTTCACGGTAGTACAATGCTGCAACCGGAAGATTTGAACAATACTCAGGTAACTCGCGCGCAGGGTATGATTGCGTCGGTGATGGATTATGTGCCAGTTAATTTGGCACCTCCGGGAACTGTACAGGGCGATTATTATACGACGATGGTAGGGCCCTATGACGATTGGGCGATCGAGTACGGTTACAAAGTTATGGGTGGCGTAAACCCCAACAGCGACTTACCAGGGCTGCAACAAATTGCCAGCCGCGCGGGGGAACCGCAATTAGCTTACGCGCCGGATGAGGATACTGTTGACAATCTCGATCCCGCTGCCAATAGCTTCGATCTCAGCGGTAATATGCTCAAATACTCGCAGTGGCAATTGGATAATGCCAGGGCGATGTGGAAGCGTTTGGAAATGCGTATTCCGGCTGCGGAAGAGGGTTATAACGAACTGCGGGTGATGTTTGATTCGGTGTTCGGGTATTATGTCAGCCAGGTGATGAATGCTACTTTGTACGTGGGCGGACAGTCGTTTAACCGGGTTCGCCCGGGAGATAGCAATGCAAAATTGCCGTTTGTGCCGATCGCCCTGGGGCAGCAACGAGAAGCTTTGGCTACACTGGACAAGTACGTATTTGCAACCGATGCGTTTAGTTTTGCGCCGGATTTGCTCAACAAATTGGCGCCTTCGCGCTGGGAGCACTGGGGAAGTCCGGCTTTGGTGTTTCCTCTAGATTACCCGATCGGCGATCGAATTACTTTTATGCAGCGATTTGTGCTGCGAGTTTTGCTATCTCCCGTGCGGCTGACGAGACTGCGGGATGCGGAGTTAAAATCAGCGCCGGAAAGCGCTTTGAGGTTGCCAGAATTGTTCGATACTTTGCAAAAAGATATTTGGCAGGAGGTTTTGCAGCCGACAAATAAAAAGATGGAGATTTCGACTTTTAGGCGATCGTTACAGCGCGAACATTTAGCAATTTTGATCGGCATGGTGCTGCGAAAAACGAAGGTTCCTGAAGATGCGCGCAGTTTAGCTTGGTACGAGTTGCGGCAGTTGCGGGAGGGTTTGAGCAAAAGTATTCGGAATTTGGATCGGAATGCGGATGCTTATACGCGGGCTCATTTGGAGGAAACGCGCGATCGAATTTCTAAGGTTTTGAACGCACAGATTGAGTCGAATTAATTGGGTGCCCAGAAACCGGGGTTACGATAATATTTCGTTACAGCCCGGAGATTTGGTCAAAAACCTGGTTTCTCAGAATCAGTTAGAATAATTCGGAGGAGATTCTCGAATGGAAATTACAAATCAAACCCTAGATCAATGGCGTGAAAAATTGGAGAAAATTCTGCAATACTATGCGGATATTCCTTACACTTATGGGGATGTGATTACCTATTTGATAGTCAGCCGCGATTACAATCATTTTATGCTGATACATGAAGGTTGGGAAAATCATCTGCGAGTTCATGGTACTGTGGTTCACGCGGAAATCCGCAACGACAAAATCTGGATTCACTATGATGGCATTGAAGACGGCATCACTGACGAACTTGTCGCTGCTGGCGTGCCCAAAGAGTGTATTGTTCTGGCTTTCCATCCACCGGAAGTCCGACAGCATACTGGATATGCGATCGCGTAACCTCTGCGGAACTTATGTGGTATATGATAGATAAACATAACAGCCCCTATGCCTGCCAAAGACTTTTATCACGATACTGTCTGCACAGCCCTCATCAAAGACGGTTGGACAATTACTAACGATCCTTTCAAGCTCAAAGTTGGCGGACGTTCAGTCTACGTTGATTTGGGCGCAAAAAAGCTCTTCGCAGCCGAGAAGCAAGGGCGCAAAATTGCCGTTGAAATCAAAAGCTTCCTCGACCCATCACTTGTAAGCGAGTTAGAAAAGGCACTCGGTCAATACGATTTATACTATCTGATTATGGAGGATGAAGATCCAGAACGAGTCCTTTACCTAGCGATCGCCCAAACCGTATTTGAAGGTTTTTTCTCAGAAGAGATATGTCAAATGGTACTTCGTAAAAAGAGCATTAACCTGATTATTTTTGATTCAGAAACAGAGGAGATTGTTCAATGGATACACTAAAATTTTATCAAGATACAGTTGAGAAAATTCTCAAAGATCATGCTGCTATTTCTTATAGTCATGGCGACATTCAACAATATGTCATCATTGATGCCGATCGGACTCATTTTTTACTCTTCAATGAAGGTTGGGATCGTAAAAAGCGCGTTCACGGTTGCGTCACCCATGTCCAAATTATCGGAGACAAAATCTGGATTCATTATGATGGGATTGAGGACGGTATCACGGTTGAACTGGTCGCCGCTGGCGTGCCCAAAGACCACATTGTTCTGGCTTTCCATCCACCGGAAGTGCGAGAGTATACTGGATATGCGATCGCATAGCTTTTGGGTGCATCTCAGTTTTGCAAATTGATTTTATATTTCTTCATGCGTGCTGTGCTGTAGAGATTGACCAAATAATTGCGGCTTTGGCAAAGGTTTACCCTCATCTAGTGTCGATTCAGTTAAAAGTTCCAAAACCTCGCGGGCATTTTTTAATGCGTCTTCGTAAGTATCACCGTGGGTATGACAATAGTCTCCCCATTCTGGAAAACTAACGACATAGCAGCTATCCTCATTTGACCACTGAATAATAATAGTGTAATGACTGTTCATCTAAATAATTTGCAAATGCTAAACTTCTGTCATCGCAACGATTTGAGCGATCGTTAATACCAACTGAGGAAACATTGGAGAAACAATAATGGCTTCTCCTTGATATCGCAGTGCCTGATATTCACCATCGATTAAGCGGTTGATAGTCACCGTAGACTGTTTTGGAGAGCCAATATACTGAACGCCTCCCAACCCTGCATAATCAACGATCCAATACTCCAGGATTCCTAAAGTTTCATACTCATTCAATTTGATGCGGTAATCATCCCGCCAATTGGTACTAACAACTTCGATCGCCAAAGGAGGTGCAATATAGGCAGCAGCAGAGGCAGAACTTTGACGCATTCTGACCCATTCTTCCTTCGCAAACACCACAATGTCGGCTTTACGACTCGATTCAGCTTCGCCCGGTTGAGTGTTCAATCTGACTTGTTTACTTTGTCGAGGAACGTAGGGAAGGTTCAAGGATTGGCAATGATCCACCAAGAGACGACATAAACCATCAACGACATCCTCATGTTTGGCTGTGGGTTCACTCAGGGGCATAGCAACTCCATTGACTAGCTCGAATGACCTACCGGAGTCGTCATCCCAGTTGAGAAATTCCTCGAAGGAAAGGATTTTTTGGGCGATCGCAATCATTGATATTAACCTTTTGCGTAGGTTGACTCTCTGTTGTCTATTTCTAGCTTAACGGTTTCGATCTCCATTTTATTGTGCATCAAAGGGGTAGCTTAGCAATACGATCGACCCATTCCTCTGCACTAGATGCGGCCCAAATCACCAGCAATTCTTCGATGACAACACTTCGACTACGCTCAGTGCGCCGCTTCCATCGGTATTTTTCGGGAAACAATAATGACTCCAGCACTCTGATTGGTAGTAATGAACTCAGCAAATTCCGATGGCATTGTTTTGCGATCGTGGCTGACAAGAACACGTCTTTGCTGTGCTGCAATTGCCAGCACGTCTGAATCTTTAACGCCTTCTAATCCGGCAGCAAAAGCAGTTTGAAAGTCGATTGTAGATTCTCGTCGCAGTAATCCTGTGACGATCGCCTGATTCAAGTCAGCATCAGCTTGGTAGCACACATTCACGATCGCACCTGCTGTCTTGCAGCCTTAGCTGCCATCAGTTTGTTGTACAAAGCTGGATCGCTGGTTTGTAGAGGTTGAGGCATGGCATCAAATGCAGCTTCTTCGGCGGCTAAGTAAGCGTCGATTTCAGCGCGGTTGGCTAGATAAAAGGCGATCGCCCCATAAACCTGTTCCAGTGTCAGTAGTGGGAAAGACTGAACAATACTTTCGGGCGATAGTCCTTGTTGGAAAGCATAGGCGATCGAGTCAAGAGAAATCCGAGTTCCTTCAACCCAATAGGCATCGCTGCGATACTCTATATAAGTTTTAACTGCTACAACTGGCATACATTTTTTTGATTCTAACTACTTATTATCATAGAAGGAAGAACCCGCAGGCAGCCGAGGGTTTGCATCAGATCTGTCAGAGGTTGGTTGCGGAAGGTTGCGAGTTGAATTAAGGCTTGAATGCGGGTAACGTTGAGTTGTTCAAGGCGATCGCTCATTTGGATCAGTTGCTTGTGTTCTTCGGGAGTCAGGGTTTCGGCATGACGCTTAGCGATGAGGGCATGATATTGCTCCCAGGTTTGTGCAGAAAAGCCGATGTTAATTTGTTGCAGCAAGTCGGCTTCTGTAGGTTGGGTGGTTGGAAGTCTAGGCTGGAGGCGTTCTTGCAGGGCGTTGAGGATGTAGCGATCGGGTTCAACGCCCTGTCGAGATGCTTCAGTGCGGATCTGGTGTTCGAGTTCGGGAGAGAGGTTGAGGGTGATGGTGGTCATGGTTATCTTAGAAGCAACATCTATTCATCATTTTAGCGATCGGGCTTTCACCTTATCTCGAACTTCATCGCCTGCGACTTGTCGGTTTTACAGTCCGCGTCCTGGTTTGCAATCTACGAAACCTAATGCTTCTGTGCTGAACTAAAACTCCGATCAAAATATCCAGATTCACTCAGACAAATTATCGCTATCCAAATTCTTCCTTTCTGATCTTTAACCAGAAAGAACCAATTCATGAAAAACATCATTCACTAAAGCACATGATTAGTCGCTCGGTTTTTCATCAGTGGGAGGAGCCTTGTCTGGCTTGCTATGCGATTGAATCCACGTCCACACAATAGTGACCCCAAGTATGATCCAGTTTGAGTACCCGAAAAAATAGTCCAAGAAGGAGATCGAGTATGTCGGCAAGGGGGTCGGCAGCGTCCCCTCCTGCTGGAGTTCATGGATCTGAGCAGTGTTAAGGGAAATGTAGGACTGAGTGTTGCCAACCTTCTGTAAGACGTACCCATCATCCTTGAGGTAGCAGCCAGCGAGGAAGAAGTAGGTGCTGGTCTTGTAGCCTAGATTGTACTGCGGATTATTAGTCATCTGAATGGTATTGATCGTCTCCTGTGTCCCGAACCTTACCTTTCCGGCTTGGGCTGGGCTGGCTTGCAGCATTACTACCATCACAACTCCAGCTACAAAATATGCATACTGTTTACTTTTCATTCGTCCACCTCCAGGCAGCTTCCATGGAATAACTTATAGCAGTATTAGTTAAAATTGTTTAAAACCTTTGTTTCTAGCTTACCTCATTTATAGCCCAAAACTCAGACCGCGATATAATTCTGCGATCGCCATTTACGGTAGCGGGGGTTGACGAATTCGATCGTCTTAAACTACATCCTTTTCAGTAATTCATCGTACTCGTCGTGTGCACCAATCCAGTACCAGTAAATACGATCGGCTTCCAATCTAGCCGCGTGCGAAATGACTTTGTAACACTTGATTTCATTTTTGTGTTGGGAAAACCTCATCAAGTGGAACCGTTTCTCCTCCCACAATTTCTTGACGTACCATTGCAGCCATCTGATCCCATTGATCGTCTGTCGTGTCAGCAAAACGAGTTTCCCATTTTTGCTCGTCCTGCAACTCTGCCAAAAACCGAGCCGCGATCGCATCTTGCCGATCGGGTGGGAGTTTTTGGATTTGGGCGATCGCCTGTTGAAGGAGTTCAGTCATGATTTTGTTTGAA
>JAYUGZ010000035.1:0-6260 GCA_043767465.1 Cyanobacteriota bacterium | reverse complement strand
GCAGAAATCGCCGAAATCACCGCCACCAAAACCAAATAAGGCTTCATCAAAGGCACTGTAATATCCCAGTGTTTCCCCAAACCATCCGAACCATCAATCGCGGCCGCCTCGTACAATTCTGCCGGAATAGATTGCAGCCCAGCCAAATAAATCACCATGTAATAACCCAAGCCTTTCCAGATAGTAACTGCCATCACGCTAAACAGTGCCAACTTCGGATTAGCCAGCCAAGAAACAGGAGGTAAACCCAACAATTCTCCCAACTGATTCAGCAATCCAGTCTCAGCAAACAGCCACTTCCAAGCAATCCCCGCGACAACCATCGAAATCACCGCAGGCGTGTAATATGCAGCCCGAAACCAGTTCATCCCCCTGAGCTTCTGATTGCACAAAATCGCCATTCCCAACGGTAAAACAACCAATACAGGCACAACACAGACGAGATATAGCAGCGTATTGGTCAAAGTTTGCCAAAAAGTGCGATCGCTCCACAACCGCTCAAAATTCTTCAACCCCACCCACTGCGGCGCTTGCGTCAAGTCATATTCATAACTCGTAAAACTCAAATAAAAAGCCTGTATCGCCGGCCACAAAACAGTCAAACTCAAAACAAACAAAGCCGGAAACAAAAATAAATAAGGTGTCGAATAGCGGCGAAAAAAAGTCAAAGGCATAAATTAGTTATTAGTTATTAGTGATTATTTTACTCATCATATCCAATCCGATTGCATCGGAACGATCGAACCGCGAAGACACGTCTGACGCGAAGGAAAAACTGCATCTTCTTCTTCGTCTTCCTTCGTGTCCTTTGCGTCTTCGCGGTTCGTTTAATCTGATTCCATAATTGTTATTTAACCCCCGAAAACAAACCCTGCCAATCTCCCGGAGGACTACCATTTTCCCCCTCTTTCACCTCAAAAGTAACCTTACAAGCTTGCGGTTGTTCCAAAGCTTGCACGCACAATTCTGCAATATCTTCTCGACTAACTTTACCCCGAATATTGTCTCCTTGCTCGAAGATCAAAGCTTTGCCTCCCGGTTCTTCAGTCAAAGCACAAGGTCTGACAACAGTATAAGGTATGCCGCTCGATCGCACGCAATCCTCTCCTTTCAACTTCCAAGTCAAAATTCCCCCCAACATATCATTCATCCTGACAGCAGGCGGTTCATCTTCCAAAATAAGTCCTGGGCGCCCCGGGCGAGTAACTCCAGCCGAACTCACCATCACAAATCGCGGCAAAGTCTGCCCGCCATCAGCCTTAATAGATTCTAATTCTAATTGAAAAACACCAGGTGTAAATCTCGGATTCAGCGCGCCGTCATATTCAAACTTGCTCAGCATTAACTGAAAAGAATAAATACTGCTGGCATCAAATTTCGAGCCTTCTTTGACAGTTTTCGCACGGAATACTGGAATCAACTTATCGAAGGGAACTACGATCGTAATCCAGGTATTGTAAACAGTATCGAACGAATAGCAATAACCAATTCCATCCCATTTAGCCTCGCTGCGGACGATTAATTTGTAGCGCTTACCGTCCCCCTTGACGCGCAGTAAAAAGCCGTTAAATCCTGTGAGATTGAGCGGAGAATCGAAGTTGCGGGTGCGTACCGAAGCAAAACCGCCGGAGTTGGCAGTAGAAACATTGCCGGTGAATATAGCTGTATTGTCCGTAAGTACGATCGCGCTTTCGCTAGTCCCGCCCATCACAACATCATCGAGAGCTCCCCAAGTTTCCTTTAAATCTTGGCTGGGTTTGGTGAAGTCAAAAATGATTTTTTCGCCTGCTTTAATTAGCTGACTGCGAACAGCTTGCACTAAATTATTCAGGCCTTTGTATTCCACAATTTCGGGAACATCCACAACTTCCGGCATATAAAACTTGATGCCTTGATAGTATTTTTCCCTGGTTGGGGTGTCTCCTTCTACAGGTTGAACTTTGGTGCCGGTGCAGCAGATAACTGCTTCCACGCCCTGGGTTACGCGCGGTGTTAGCGTCTCCGCGACAGTGATATCTCCCTCGACTAATTCGACATTTTTGCCAAGAATTTCGGTTGCTCTTTTGGTATCTCTGACAAGGCAACGGACTTGATATCCCCGCTGTTGCAGCCGTTTGACAACTCGCTTCCCCACGCCACCTGTCGCACCAGCTACTAATATTAGTTTGGGTTTGTTTTTTTTACTGTTGCTGCTGCTTCCGAACAGTTGTTGCAGCCAGCTAATGCTACCAATGAAGGGAATCACGCCGAAATAAGCCAAGGTTTTGACAAATCTGCCGGCATCCCATTGGGCGGTATTTTTTTCAGTCACAGTTGGTTCCTCAGAGTTGGCTTAAATCTACTTAGCTGCTTTTGTATTTTAATCGAATTTTGGATTTTTGAATTTGAGCGATGAACGGACTTTTTTTCACTTGACAATGGGCTTGGGATCAGTTTGGCTCAAGGGAATTTCAATAATCAACTTTGTTCCCTCTCCGGGGGCAGAAATGCAGCTCAATTGGCCGCCATGTTGTTCCACCACAATTTCGTGACAAATTGCCAAACCTATTCCCGCACCTTTTCCCACTGCTTTTGTGCTAAAAAACGGCTCAAATATTTTTTGGCGAACTGTTTCTTCCATGCCCCAACCGTTATCCTCGATCCGAATTGCTACGGCTGTTTCTCCCGGACAAACTTCTGTCACGATCCGAATTTGTCCGCTCTTGGCTGGCTCTGCTTCGGCTCCTGAGTGCAGCGATAAGTTTTTGTGGAGGAAGGTATCTTCTAGAGCATCAATTGCATTTGTCAGTACATTCATAAATACTTGGTTTATCTGAACTGCGTAACATTCAACCAAAGGCAGAGAGCCATATTCTTTGATGAGATGAATTGCAGGGCGATCCGGCTTCGGTTTGAGTCGGTTGCTCAAAATCAGCAAAGCACTGTCCAATCCGTCATGAATGTCCACTGGTTTAATCTCTGCTTCATCAATTCTAGAGAAGTTTCGCAGCGACTGAACTATCTCGCGGATGCGATTAGCTCCTACTTTCATTGAACCCAGCAATTTCGGTAAGTCTTCAACTATAAACTCTACTTCTGCTGCTTCTATTTCTGCCTGAATTTCTGGCGAAGGCGACGGATAATGCTGCTCGTAAAGCTGCAACAAATTGATTAGTTTTTCACTGTATTCGTTGGCATAGCTAAGATTTCCGTAGATGAAGTTAATCGGATTAGTCACTTCATAGGCTACCGCTGCCACCAACTGTCCCAAACTTGACATTCTTTCGCTTTGCACCAATTGAGTTTGCGTCCGCTGAAGCTCGGACATCGCTGTTTTTAAATGAGCAGATTTTTCCCGTTCTCTGGCGACTGATGCTTCTAGTGCTGTATTTAATTTTTTGAGTTTTTCGGCTTGGCGCAGCACGATATTAATCATGGCTTTTTTCAGTTCCAATGCAGCATCTATTTCGCATTGTTTCCAAGGCAACGATTTACACCTCACATTTTCTTTCCACAGCTCGAAGGATTTCCGAGGAGACAGTCTCTCGCTGCCATCTTCATTTATTTGAACTGGTTTGTTGGGGTTCCCCGCCCAATTTACAGTCTTAATTACTTCCGGGCGAAACCACAAAACATATATTTGTTGAGTCGGCGATATTGCGATTGCCAAACACCCGCTGGCTGTGCCTTTGAATTCCTCAGCTTCTGGATAGAATTTGGTCAGCGAATCTGTATAAAATATTTCTTTTTTTAGGTTTTTCTGCACCCACTTAGTTAAGTCTTTGAGCGATTCTCCGCGAGGTGTTTGCCCGACTCGATAGCAATCGTCTCCAAATACTATTGCTGCGCCTTGGGCGTTGACTGCTTCCAGCAAATTGTGCTGACATTTAACTAACACTTCTGATAAGTTTTCGGAGGTAGATATGTCTTCAAAAATCTGACTTTGAATTGATTTTAAGTGTAGTTTGTAGTCGTAGTCTTCGTTTCCTTCTTTTGATTGCAGTTCTAAGGACATTACTTGCCCGATAAATTCGCAGGCTGCGCGCAATTCATAGTTGAGGTATTTGGGTGTATAGTTGTGGCAAGCAATCAATCCCCACAGTTTTTGATCTTTGATTAACGAGATTGACATCGAAGCTGCCACGCCCATATTTTGCAGGTATTCTATGTGAATGGGAGAAACGCTTCTCAATACGCTGAAACTGAGGTCTATTGACTGGTTGCTAATAGATTTTTTTCCTGAAAGAAGGGGGACTGGTTGATAATTAATATCTGGTATCAACCTCAGCCAATTTAACGAGTACAGTTTTCTGGCTTGTTTGGGAATATCTGTGCTGGGGTAGTTTAAACCTAAAAAAGGACTCAGGCTTTCTGTTTTATCTTCAGCGATGATAGCGCCGTTGCCATCTGGGTTAAATTGATAGACCATAACTCTATCAAATCCAGATATTTTCCTGACTTCTTCAACAGTCTGCTGACATAATTCCTTAAGATTTTTGGCGCTTTGAATCTGGCTGACAGTGGATCTGACTGAATGATAAAAGCTAAAAACTGAAAGATTTTCTGTAGTGGTGGCTAATTCTAACTCGACCATCAAAACTCCTTCTCCTCGGTGGAGGATGCAGTCAAATTCTAAAGACTTGCCTGCTTTTTCCACAGACAGTTTAATCGGATTGACGGTTTTTAAGTTTTCATTCTGCAAACAGGCTTTGAGTTTTTCTAGCTGAACTTGATCGAGTAATAAGCTCAAATCTTGACCGATCGCACTTTTGGCATCGATTCCCAACAAATCTTGCGTATTTACACTGACTTGCAGTATTTCTAGTTGAGGTTCTCGCACAACCAGGAGAACCCCGTGCGGCTGAATGTGTCCCGATAAGTGAATGGCTTCTCTGTCGCAGTTGGTCAAATCAACTTCTTCGAGTGCTGGAATTGTAGTTTGTCGATCCATTGTCTCTATTTTCCGCTGTAAAATTTTGAGAGTGTTCTATCTATTTTAGCTGAAGCTAAAATAGGATTTTCAATAAGCTTATATTGTGCGATCGCGCAACGGCTCGATTCCTTAACAAACGCTGACAAAGCATCATCCGAGAATCAGCGTGTCAAAAATAATCGAATCAAAAATTAGCTAGCAGTTGTGTTGCTGCTAGACCGACCCCAGCCTTCTAGATATTTTTACGGACTTGGCTCTTGTATACGCTTTATACCAGATCTTAATTATTGCAGCAACTGCTACCATTATTCAAGTAGGTTTAATACTTATCCACGAATTAATATTTGTGGTAAAATTTAGCCAGCAGGAAAAAGGCGAGAGAAATGGGTCTTCAGACTGGCCTACTGAGGAAAATATTAAGTTAAACTAAGGGTGACAAGATGTGAAAGTCAAGTCACGTTAAGCTCTTTGAGTATATCCAACAGGCCCGACAATTAGACAGATGCTCGACTTCAATACTGTGAATGAGTTTTCGCATAGCTACTGCATAGCTATCTGTGCCTTTTTAGTTCCGGCAAACTTGCTGACTACTTTGCAGACAGGGATTTTGACCGGACTAAACCGACCTCGAATCCAAGTTTGGGCCTCTGTGGTTGTGGCCAGTCTTTGGGCTACAGCAATGATCTTTCACGTTTTTACCTGGTTTGCGATCGGGGTGGTAATGCCTCCGACATACATTTTGCTGGCTATGGGAATTACTTGTCTGGCTATCAATATCTGGGCAGTGGCACATCCGACGAGCATGATGCAATTAATTAGAGTTGCGGTATCAGCTTTTAGGGGAGGTTTAGAAGAAGGAAGTTCGGCAACGGATTCTGTAACGGATGTAACGGATGTAGCGCCGGGAAGGAAGAATGTGTTAGTTATCGTCGCGAGATCAATTGACATCTGGAAATCTGAAAGAGGTCAGGGAGAATATTAGTTTTTACTAAAATGTTCCCTGGTTCCAAATATTAGTTATGAGTCGTGATTTTATCATGCTTATTCCGGTTCGCGATCGCGACAATCTTCGGCTTCCGGGCCCCGGGGATGGATCGTGCAGTTGAGCAGGTGGCCGCCGTCGCTTCTGCCGTAATAATAGCGGCATCCGGTGCAAACTGCGGGACGTTCGATCGCACTTTGGTAAACCGGATAATCCACACTCGCCAGCAGCGAAAAGTCGCGCTGAGTCTGCACAGTCCCGATAATCGCCCCTGAGAGTTCGACAGCTTGGCGGATGTTTTCGATCCGGCTGTAAGGTGGCAAGTAAATGTCAATATAAAGGCGCACGCCCAAGCCTTCGGGCTCG
>JAYUGZ010000034.1:0-6261 GCA_043767465.1 Cyanobacteriota bacterium | reverse complement strand
CGTCTCGGTGCTTGCCGATTTCGTAAGCCAAACGGCGCTTGCCGCGGTGCTGAGTTTCGATATTTTCAGCACCTTGATCGCGCAAAATGGTTTGATATTTTGCGATCGCCTGGTCAGTCATTTCCTCACCCAAATCAGGGCGCAGAATGTACATTGTTTCGTAAATAAACGGTTTCATGGCAATAATCCCTTATGGACAAACAAGGCTTCTCGCGAAGCAAGGACTTATCATCATATCCCAACTATGAACAATCTCAAAACTAAAAAATCAAATTCCCCAAACCGCAGTCCCTCGCGGTGGAGCACGCTGTTGATATATGGGATGATGAGTGCGATCGCACTTTTAATGCTGTTTCCCCTGCTGTGGCTGCTCAGCACCTCCCTCAAATCCCCCACCGAAAACATCTTTCAATTTCCCCCGCAACTGTGGCCGCAACAGCCAACCCTCGAAAACTTCATCAAAGTTTGGCAAACCAGCCCCTTCGGCCGCTACCTGTTCAACAGCAGCCTGATTGCCGGCCTCACAGTTAGCATCAACGTCCTGTTTTGCGCCCTCGCCGCTTACCCCTTAGCCAGACTCAACTTTCGCGGCCGCGAAGCTATCTTAATTACAATTATTTCCACAATCATGATTCCCTTCCAAATCGTGATGATTCCGCTGTACGTATTGACAGTACAACTCGGATTAAAAAATAGTTATTTAGGCGTCATATTTCCCGGACTAGCCTCAGCCTTCGGCATATTTTTATTGCGGCAAGCATTCCTAGCAGTTCCCAAAGAATTAGAAGAAGCCGCCCGCATCGACGGCTGTTCGGAATTAGGCATTTGGTGGCACGTCATGATTCCAGCAATTAAGCCTGCTTTAGTCACTTTAGGGATTTTCGTATTTATCGGTTCTTGGAGCGATTTTCTGTGGCCGCTGCTAGTTTTAGACAGACCGGAATATTACACTTTGCCTTTAGGTGTCGCTAATTTAGCAGGGACATTTTCCTTGGATTGGCGTTTAGTGGCGGCTGGTTCCATCATTTCCATCATACCAGTTTTAGGACTGTTTTTGGTATTGCAAAAATACATTGTGCCGACAGAAACAGCAACCGGAGTCAAGGGATAGAATGAGGGCATGGGGAATGGGGCATGGGGCATTGGGCATTGGGCATTGGGCATTGGGCATTGTCAGTCTAAAATTATTCCTTCTTTCTGAAATCCGTTAAATCCGTTACAGAATCCGTTGCCGAACTTCCTTCTGCTATATGTACAAACTGCCAGAAATCCGCTCGATTATTGACCGTGCTGCGATCGTAGATACTATAATCAGTTTTGCAAATGCGTTCGATGCCAAAGACTGGCAAAAAGTGCGATCGTACCTAGCCGATGAAATAGATATCGACTATTCAGAATTCAGGAGTGAAACTCCCAGACGAGTAACCGCAGAAGAATACATAAAACAGCGGATAGAAGGTCTTGCGGGTTTGCGAACGCTGCACGTCAGCACCAATCACGAAGTAACCATTAACAATAATACTGCTAAATGCCAGTCTGCATACCAAATTTATCGACTCGATCCGACTCGCGAATCACAGAATCGGCTGGATACAGCAGGAAACTATTTTCACTCCTTGATTCAAATAGACAAACATTGGCTGATCGCAGGAATCAAGCAAACTGTGGTGATTGTCAGCGGCAATCCTCAAGTTCACGGTGCCCTGCGCGGTACATCGCCATAAAATCTAATTCAAAACTGAAATTAGATCCGATTTTTTATAATTAAAAGCTTCCGGTTATCTCGGAGCAAAAACAGCACTAGGATAAGCAATCCGCTTGTGATTGAACTGTTCCCAAACCCGGACAAAAATTTCCGCAATTAGAGACATATCCTCCCGATTCAAACCCGAATCAATCAACTGATTGTCCTGCCAGCGAGCCCTCAAAATCCGATTGACCATATTCAAAGCTTCCTCATGAGTAGCATCCTTGAGCGATCGCAAAGCAGCCTCGCAAGAATCTGCCAGCATCAGAATCCCGGTTTCTCGCGACTGCGGAGTCGGCCCGTCGTAGCGAAAATCCTCCTCCCTCACTTCCCGACTTTTGATGATTAACTTTGAATTATCCGCATCTGCTAAAGTAATGTTTAAATCTTCTAGTTCTTTTGCAGCAATTTGCAGCGCTTGGTGGTAGAAATAAGCAATTAACATGGTACCTTGGTGCTCGGGAATAAACGCTTGAATCGCCTTCGGCAATCGATGCTTCCGTGCCATCACCAACCCCTCGGTAACGTGCTTTTTAATCAGATCGGCACTCGCCCAAGGGTCATTAATTTCATCGTGTTTGTTACCTCCGCTCATTTGATTTTCGCAAAATCCGAGCGGGTCGTGCATTTTTCCAATATCGTGGTATAGTGTACCAGTCCTGACTAGCTCAACATTGCAGCCGAGTTCCCGGGCCGCAGCCTCCGCCAAACTAGCCACAAATAGAGTGTGCTGAAAAGTCCCCGGAGCCTCGGCAGCCAACCTCTTCAACAGCGGGCGGTTGGGATTGGCAAGTTCTGCCAGCCGGATTGGGGTGATCAAGTCAAAAACGTGTTCTAAATAAGGGCTGATGCCGATCGCCACAACACTCCAAGCCAAACCTGCCAAACTTTGCGCGCCCACCGTACCGAGCACGACGTACCAAATCGCACCCGCAGCCGCGCTAGCAATCAGAGTCCCCACCAAATACACCATGCCCTGAGTCAAGCCGACACCCACGCCCAAAAGAGCCAATTCCTCGCGCGATCGCAATCGCCCGGCCATAAAAGCGCCTAGCAATCCCCCCGCCGCGCTAGCCACCAAATGAATCAACTCTACATCCAAGCCAATGGGTAGCAACGCCGACAGCAGCCCCACCACAGTTACTCCCACCGCCGAACCGTAGAAGCCACCCGCCAAAATCCCGATCGCGGGCAAAGTCGTCCAAGGCAGCCCCAAACTCACCAGCACCGGCGCGCTCAAAGTCAGCAGCAACAACAGCAAATGATCTCTCCGGCGCAAGCGGTAGTGCCTTTCTACCAGCAGCACGATCGCAATCGCCCCCGCGACTAAGCACACAAAACCCGCCAGCCCCAGCCAATTCACCCCCCGCCGGCTCAAACCAAAATAGTCCAGCAACACGAAATCTTGCTGCGAGATGATTTTTCCTTCTGCAACAATTATTTCGCCTTGTTCTATGGCGATCGTCACCGGTTTCACCTTTCTCGCCGCCAATTCAGCTAGCTGTTTGGTTTCCTCGGGATCTCTCACCAGATTTGGCTGCAAAATCGCACTTAAACCGTCAACCGCCAAAGCTTGGGACTCTAACGGCACTTCATCTGCGACTTGCAGCTTCACAGCTTCTTTCAAAATCTCTTTTGGCAACCCCTGCGGGATACCTTGAACCAGCATCCTTTTTGCTGCGCGATTCATACCCGTTTGGGTTGTCTCCCAAGCTGCATCCGACAAATCAAACAGCGAAGTATCGTAAATCTGTCGCAGCCCGGAAACCGACGGTTTTTCCAGCGCCTCCAAAGCATTGACATAGCGCCGGCGAGTAGAGGAAATGCTGTTTGTCAGGCTTTGAAAATCGGCTCTTGATACCGATCGGCTGTAAGCTTGCAGTTGAGCAATCGCATCCTGCTGAGAGTTGTTCTGGGCCGGCGCAGCACTTGGCTGGGAATCCAAACTCAACCGCTCGGAAGTTACACTGTTGTCCCCCGCTTGCGCCAAAATCGATCGCCACTCCCACTCAGGACACCCCCGCAAGTAAACCTGAGCCGCATTTGAGAGTGCCGATGGTGTCGCAAACGGAAACGGCCCTACAACCTGCCGCAGTTCGCTCCCGTGTTGCCAAAATTGTTGCAATTCTCGATCGATTTTTTGATCGACCGTGCGATCGAGCATTAATATCGCTACAGCCCCGATCCGCGCTGATGAACGCTGTTCTTCAGTAGTTTTGTAATCGGGTATTTTAGCACTAGCAGGAGCCTTAATCGTCTGAGGAGCTTTCGTCCCCACATCCAGTTTCGGCTGGTTGTAGAAGCGGTGGCCCAAAGTGCTGCTGAGAGAAACTACCGCTACCACCGCCAACATCGGGGAACGAGCTTGATTTTTGAGGCTAGATGTGGAAGTTTTACTTCTAAATCTGGTAAAAGTCTCGGGCAGAACCCATTTCTGAGGTAAAAAACGGCTCAGGAGAATCCCGCCAGGGCGATCGGGCTCTGCTTTGCTGCCGCCATTTTGCACTTTAGCAATCTGTTGGCGCAGTGAGCGCGCAGCCCCTAGCTGCTCAATCTGTCGCATCAATGAGGAGAGCGTATTCATTTGTGTCGAAAATATATCACTGTTACTCAGCAGCTTTGTCAGAAATTCTGACTCTGCATCTTGATTGAGTTTATCCGAACTACCGTACCTGAATATTCAAAACAAGCAGGCTACTTTACCTGAGTGCCGGCAGCAGTTGAGTCTCCTAACTGACGCCCGCAACGCCAGCAGTGTCTTCAAGCGAATGCTGCTTCTTTGCTTCCCTTGTCTATCTCGAACAGCCCTCCCACGCTGCGACTAAAAACCCGGTTTCTCGGTAGATGCCTAGTTTGCCAACCCGATCTTCTGGTAGAAAACGGGTTTTTGGGGGCAAGCACCTCCGCTTTAATTTGTTACTTTTTAATTTTTAATTCTCGCTCTCCTTCCTGTGTCACCTTTGATACTATATTCCCAAAATAATCCTACTGCTTCCCACCCATATCCAGTAAGTCATTCCTCCTCCCCAATCGAAAATGGTATGACTTGTTAATTTTTAATTGCTAATTGCTAATTTCCGATCGCTAATTACTAATTTCTGGTTCCCCCTCCCTTTTAACAGCTCAAAACTTTATATTTTACGAGGTCTAATCACATAAGGTGCAGCCACTGCGCGGGCTAGCGCTGCGGAGTCAATACCTGCTGCTGGCCTGTAAACTCCCGCCCAAACAGCAAACAGGTTATTTGCTAACTCCACAATTTTGGCATCGCTACCGGTTTCCCACAGTGAGGGCTCTCGGCCATCGGTTAACGGCCGCGATTCCACAGCCGAAAATACCTCTCGCCATTCTACAGGAATCGCAGCCACCCCGTTGTACGCTCCTGACAAGGCTCCTGTCAAAGCACAGGTAAGTTGTCCCGCTATCCCGCAGCGAGCCGCTCGCACCACTGACAAGCGCAAGTCTTCTGGGGTGTTCAAGAAGCAGTAGAAAGCTAGGGCAATCGGAATAAAATTTCCAGGGTTGACAATTGAGTTAGTTTGTGATTTTTTCTCGCCCTCGCCCTGTCTTGCGAGCCTTGCTGTGGCGCTTTTGCACAGGTGAGTGGTGGCTGTTTCTAAATCTGCTCCGTGTTCTAGTAGTATTTGCACTTGCAGCAGCAGCTCTGTTAGGGCATTATCTGTTTTCAGGTAGGCAATTGTTTGCTCGATCGCGGTTGCGGGGTCAAGTTTTTGTTTCAGCGATCGCGCGATCGCATATCCTATAGCTAACACTGCTGTTTGCAACTGTGCCTTATTTTCGTTGGGCAAAACATCTGTCGCCAGCATGATTTTTTCTCGCAGCTTAGCCTTATTTTCGTGAAAAAAGATCGCGCATGGCAGCGCAGCAACCGCAGCTTCACAAGGATTAAGCAGGCTTTGAAACTCTGTGTTTGGAGAATGGTAGATTTCCGACTTGACCAATACTTCCCAAGTATCGCGCCAATCTTTTAAATCTAAACCGTTACACCGAATTAAACTTTGAGCGCACGCTACTGCAAGTCTCCCACATTCGGAGTATTTGCCCCTGAGTATTTTGGTATTGGGAGAATTCAATGCTACTGTTGCGCCACTCAGGGTAAATTGTTGGTGTTTCGTCAGTTGTAAAATCGGCGGCAAGTCTTCTGTTTGGGGGGGAATCCCCGCGAGTTGCCTCTGGTATTGCAGGCCTATAGAGTCTCCTAAAACTGCCCCCAGAATGGTTCCTTGAAACTTACTCAACAGGGAATGCCGCATTTGAATTTAACTCAAGTTGCTAGTAATTTGTAATCGGTAATTAGTAGGGAATTGGGAATTGGGCATTGGGCATTGGGCATTGGGCATTGGGCATTGCGAATTGGGAATTGGGAATTGGGCATTGCGAATTGGGAATTGGGCATTGCGAATTGGGAATTGCGAATTGCGAATTGCGAATTGGTTATTATAAAAATCACTAACAAGTAACCACTAACTATTGCCCATGCCCTCTTTGCCCCA
>JAYUGZ010000033.1:0-6263 GCA_043767465.1 Cyanobacteriota bacterium | reverse complement strand
AGATTACGGCGTGCCTCAAATCAGAAAACGCCTGTTCATAGTCGGGCGGCGCCAGGATTTAAATCTAGATTTTAAGTTTCCCGAACCGAATACAGCTTCTCCTATTTCTGTGGGAGAAGCTATTGAAGATTTACCGCCATTAGAGCCTAAATGTCTGTCCTTAAAAACAAAAAACACGGCACCAAAGCAAGTAGACTCTGCCACAGATTACAAGTGCGCGCCACAATCAGAATATCAAAAGTTGATGAGAAGCCAATCTGACACAACTGTAATGAATCATCTTTGTCGCGCTCACAATGACAAAGATTTGTATATATTTAGCATCATGCCCCAAGGAGGAAAATATAAAAATATACCTGACGAGCTTAAACGCTATAGCGATAAAATATTTGAGGACAAGTACAGAAAATTGGAATCGCATAAACCGTCGTGGACGCTAACAGCGCATATGCAGAAAGACTGTTTAGCTTATATTCATCCAACTCAGACTAGAAGTATTTCTGTCAGAGAAGCGGCAAGACTGCAAAGTTTCCCAGATCATTTTGTATTTGACGCACCTATGACTAGAATGTTTGAGTTAGTTGGCAATTCTGTGCCGCCTCTTTTAGCTGAGGCGATCGCGAAACCAATTGTCGAGCAAGTACAAGCCTACTATGCAAGTATGCGAGATATTTCACGGTAAATTGTCCAGTAACAATCGCCTGTCTAGTAAAGTATTTCTGTGTTCGCAGGAAGTTTCAGAAATTAACTGACACGCATAGCAAGCAGCACCATTTACCTTATCTTCTCCAAATTGTTCTTCAATGCAAATCGGGTCATTAGAGCAAGCATCTATATTGCGAAGAGCAGATTTAAGAATGCGATCGAAATGGGGAACTAAACCTATTAATCCTCCCAGTGTCCCGTCGCCGCCCGATTGAGCAGTGTAAAGCAGCACACCTCCTGTTGTCTTATTGTTAATTGTAGAGGTGTAGACTCGTTCTCGGATGGCAGCACTAGAGTAGCCAGAATCAACTGAAAGTGCTGTGATTAAACGGTGAGACAGTGTATGCCACCACACAAAAACAGGATGCAAATACTCTTCTTTAGTTCCTGGCATAGCCTTGATTTTTCGGTAGCCTTCGGGTGCATTATAGGCGGCTAGCCAGCGATTGCAGGCTTCTCCTTGTAAAGGGAAATGCTCGGAAATTCCTTGAGGTTCGCGATCGGATACAAAATCGATAAAAATCCCTTCGCCAAACAATTCAACTCCCGGATGCCAAGCAATACGCTCATTTGGAGGCACGTATTCAACCGGGACAATTTTCGGCTGATTTTTTTCATTGTCTGCATCAATTGGTCGCGTGTAGCCAATTTGTACCATTACTACTCGCAATCGGCTCAGCGGTGTTATCCTCAAAGTTCGACCTGAATCTAAATTAAATTTTCTCACATTTTCGATGTATACTTCAAATTGATTCGGCCCTCCTGGTTTATCCGATCGCTGAGGAGGAGCGCCGTCACAAGCTGCATTTTGCAAGCTGATAAATTCATCTTTTCTCAGTGTTGCTTCTGTTATTTCCTCGGAATTGTTTATTTCGGCTAAAATGTCAGCTATCGCTCCCATAATTTCCGCCTCGTCATACAGGTTAAGAGTTTCAGCAATTGTGGGATCGAGGCGCTTTCCTTTAACTAAGTTGTTCAAAATCTCTACTAGCTGATTTTTAGAATTTACAGGTACGGCAACAAGAACATCTAAGACAGCACGGCTTTGAAGGAGGCGGTGCAAAGCTGTATCTAATGGAGGAATTGTCAGTGCAGACCTGATTTCGGAAACTCGCAAATTAGCAGCACCGCGTTGAATTATTTTGGCTGGCTTTGCACACTCTGTACCTTCTTCTGAGTTTCGTTCTATAAATCTACCTCTACATGGAAACTTTCTAGAGTAAGCCTTTCCAAAGTTTTCTTTAGCATCACAATTTGGACAGGTAATCTGAATGTTTTTGATTGCACCTCCACCGCCTTGCTACTTGTAGAAGCTTGAACCTGAACATTTGCCCTTGTGTTTCATCAGCGAACTCCAAGGAACTTCAGCAACGTGTCCGTGAGAGCAAGCTAAAACAAAGCGAACCGCTTCTTCGCGAGACTTGGCCCATGCGTCTACCCATGTACGTTTTTTGGGACAGTGAGGACAATCAATTAAAGACTGACTTTCGTATTTGTAAAGAATGCCGTGATTTGGACATAGCGACCACCTCGGAAAATTATAAGCGTTATATACCACTAAATTTTCTTTGCATCCTAATTCAGCGTTAGATGGTAGCCGAAAAATTTTTTTGTTATTCAACAGAGTTTGTGAAAGCCGCAAGTCTCGAATTTCATAAATATCGGGATGACGATTATCAAATAGCCGAGAATGGCTGGGAGAGGCGATCGCAACCGGGCCGTCTGGCGTTTCCAGAATGCTGCCCGGTCCAAAAGTTGTAATGTACTGTGAAGGGCGCAAAGATTGACCTTTTGATGCCATAATTAACCTCGTGGATTTTATGATTTTTGTCAATAATTCGAGGGAATGCTGCCAAAGCGTGTCATTCCTTCTACGTCGCGCAATGACTGAGGAGCATTCCGATAGACGACGGAAAAGTTTCGTTCTTGATGTTGGTCATCTCCTAAGACAACGGGCTTGGTTGGATCTTTATCGATCGCATATTCTTCATAAACCAGATTGTTCTCATTTTCAGCGACTGTTTTCCAGCGATCGAAGCCGACTCGCACTTCGCGATCGACCTGATCTTCTGGCGGGCGGCGAATTGGCAGTTGAATTTGCGATCGCCTGTTAATTACCCGATTGATAGCCTCTAATTCCTCCGCTAAGTTGCGATTATTTTGCATCACAGAAGCATTGCTCCTTGCCGCCCATTCTGCTAAAACAGGTACATTCTGAATTTCTCTGGCTTGGCGCAGCAATGCGACTGCTACCGGCCCCATGCCTCGCTCTCTAGCCCTAGCAGCGAATGGTGTGACTGTAATCGGTTCAACATAGCGATAAATAGCCCTGTGATACCCAGTAAAAAACTCGTAATGGTCTAAGTCTCTCGGACGGCTAGCTCTGAAGAAAGTAATGACTAAACCTCCTTGAGAACGACCTACACGACCTGTAGCTTGAATGTAAGATGAAGTAGTTTTCGGTTGACCGTTGACAATCATTAAACCTAGGCGATCGATATCAACACCTGTTCCGAACATTGACGTACTCAAAACAATATCTTTGGCTTCAGGCAATGATTGGGCGAGGCTGGTCAATAAACCCGGCAGTTCCGTCGAATCCTTGCGGCTGGAAAGCTCAATTTCTTCGCCTAAATCTCGTTGAGTAACTCCTCTAACATCTGCTACATACTTCAGCCGTTCCGGAATATCTTGGCGGTAAAGAGTCAAGGCTCCAGCTAACTCTCTAATTGCATTAAAATAACCAACTAGCGTCCAGTACGGATCGCAATTGCGATCGCAATATCCTGCTTCTTTCAGTTGCCAAATACTTTGGAGCATTGACGAGTACAGCCGAACAATCGGAGTTTGAGCGCCCTTACCCGGAGCACAGACAGCAACATACAGGCGACCGCTAGGATGTCGATCGTTTTCATCAGTATCTATGGGATGAACATTCGCTGGCGTTCTGGCAAAAAAGCTATCTGCTGCTGACAGACTCATCGGTGGAAATTGAAACACATTGCGGTCAAATAGGCATTGGATTTGCGATTGAGACTGTCGTACAGTTGCAGTAGAGGCAATATATTTAGGTTTGACAATTTGACCGCCATACATTTGTTCGCACAAAGTATCAACAGCCGTTTCATAAAGCCCTACCATACTGCCTAATGGGCCTTCAATTAAATGCAGCTCGTCTTGTAAAATTAAGTCTGGCGGTAACAGCGGATGCACATCTTTTTTATGCTTTTGAGATGTTGACTAAACTCCTGCATTCGCACGGTAGTAACCTTCTCTGCTGCAATAGCGATTGACGTTGCCAAAAAGAGAGCCTGCTTTTGGCTCAAATGCTAAACGGGCAAATTTATCTACTGTAGCAACCAGTAAAGAAGGAATGCGCGAATAAATTTGGTCGTCTACTGTAAATGCTGAAATTGGGATTCTATAAGAGTGCGAGCTTTGTTTGAAAGCTGCTAGTGGATTTTCCCAAACCAATTTATTAGAAGTGTTGAAGAGAGGCTTAGATGTTTGGTTAAATTGAATAGGTACTTTTTCATTCCATTGCTTAGCCGTGTTTAGGTAGCAGTTGGGACTGGGACAGTAAATTTCAAAATTTTCGATATTTTCGGCGCCGCGGCTGCCTTGATAAGCTTTCTTAAAATATCCCGATCGGCTAATTCTGAAAGCAACTAATTCTGTATCGATTGAGTGAGATTTTACCTGAGTTCTCCACCAATCATCTAATTGTCCCGAGAAAAGTCTGACACCTTCTTTTAAGTTGAATTTTATTGAGAGAGTGATGTAACCTTCAGCGTTGCTGTTGTTAGACACAGCAAAAACAGGAGATTCTGCCATTTCGTCTAAAGGTCTAACGTGGCTAGCAAGTAAGCTGGGGTTGACCTCACCTTTGATAACCAAATGAATAGTATGTCCGTCTTGTTTGGCACCCAAACCATCTTTGGGAACAGCTAGAATTGAGCCGCAACAAGGACAGTTAAGAATCTGAGCGGGTTCTCCCTCTGCTTTTTGACCTTTGAGGGCATCAATAGCACCTGCAATCCTGAGATGTGGCAATCCTTTTAGACTGTTGGGCGTAACACTTCCCCTAACCCACAATCCGGCAGAAAAGCGCGTAGTTCCCCAAATGTTACTATCTTTCAAGCTACAGTTTTGAGGCCTCCAACCGACAGGTGCACTGGTTCCTAAATTTTCAACTCGCAACACTTCACAGGCGACAATTAAGCCTAAAGCACGACGAAACTGTTGAATTGTTAACAGTCTGAGGGTGTACCGAGAAATGACGCTAATACCGTGTCCGGTGCGATCGCCCTCGGTATCTTTCTGAGACCTCAATCTTCTCAATCCCATCGTGAAAGCAGCTAAACCTAAATAAGCCTCAGTCTTGCCGCCGCCCGTCGCAAATGCCAATAAGTCGCAAGTTGTGCGATCGCGATGGAGTGGATTGGCGAGCGCCGGAATATTCACTAACACAAAAGCAAGCTGAAAAGGTCGCCATCTAAATTCATCTCCCCTTCCCTTCCAAGATGCCTGCAAATCAATCGCTTTATTAGCTAAACAGAAAGCCAGCCTCACTTCCTCATTCTCAGCGATCTGATCGATCGCTTCTTGAATTCTTGCCATTGCTTGACGGCAGGTTCCTAAGTGTCGGTTAGCGGCCCTGCGATATCTACTCTCCAAGCGATCGACTGCTGTGGCTTGTTGACTTATCCAAGCTGCATATCCATTGACCAGAGGTTCTAGCGCCTCCCGAAGGGCGATCGGATTCCAGGTTTGGGCTAATGCAGTTGTCCTCAGTTCAGGAGGCTGTCCAGTTTCTAAATTCCAATCAATTTCCGGAGATTGAATCGGGTAACAAGGGACATATTCTGTTCTGCATTCAGGTCGATCAAACTTTTGCCGCTGTTCTTTTCCATATTTAGAATCGACAACTTCTGCGTCAATCCACAGCAAGGGATTTTCTACCTGACAAGGACGTTCGGGGTCTATTTCTGCCCAAACAGCAGCGCACAAATGACCCCGGGCGTAAGCTTGATACTCTCGATATATGAGTGCTAACGATTCATCTTCTTCTTCAAGACTTCCCGCCGCAGGAACCTCCGCAGCCGGTTCAAAACTATCAAAAGGTAACAGTTCAGTATTTTCTGCACAAACGACTCGAATCTGAGGCTGAAAAATCATATCGCCTGTCTGAAACCGCCGTTTTCCAGACTCTTCCATCGGGTCAATTAGAGAAGTTTCATTAACTAGGTAAATCGATACTTTGTAAGTATTGTCACCCCGGCGCGCGCTGCGAAGAGTAATTCTAACCGCATCTATTTCTGGAATTTGTAACAATTCGGAAATAGGTGTTATTTCAGGAGTTAGGTAGCAATGGGGAACTCGCCTGAAAACTTGTTTTCCCTGCGGATCTTTTTGTTCTTGATACCGCGCCCAAGTTGCACAAAAAGCTATCTGCGGTTTCCCTGTATCTGTAGCGCGGACAATAAAAGAAATCCCCATAGAACGGGGTAAAGATTTGGGATCTAAAATCGGGGCTGCTGCTGCAATTGGGGCTTCTT
>JAYUGZ010000032.1:0-2517 GCA_043767465.1 Cyanobacteriota bacterium | reverse complement strand
GGCACTGATGAAAAGACCATCAAGAAAATCAAAGAATTTAATACTACCATCCTCCTACAGGAAGTGCAAACAAAAGCAGTGAAGGAAGCTTTGTTTGGGAAACAGGGCACGGAGGCGATCGACGATTATCGTAATATTCCAGTTTTGAGTTCTTATGCTCCACTAGATATTGATGGATTGAGGTGGGTTATTTTGGCGGAGATAGATGTTTCTGAAGCCTATGCCTCAATTCACTCATTTGAAAAAACAGTTTTGATTGGGGCTACTTTAATCATTGCGCTAATCACGCTTGTTGCCATGTGGCTGAGTGCAATCTTTGTCAAACCCATCAAGATGTTAATCGCTAGCGCCGACAACGTGGGGGCTGGAAAAGTTGATGCCGTTGTCAAATCAGGTTCGCAAGATGAATTTGGAGACTTGGCTAAGTCATTTAACCAAACGATAGGTAGCCTTCGTGCCGAAACTAAACTAATCGAACAGAAAAATCGCGAAAATGAAGCATTAGTTTTAAGTATATTTAGTCCGGCAATCGCCAAACGCCTCAAACAGGGCGATCGAGAAATTGCTGATCGGATTTCTAATGTCTCAGTCTTGTTTTCCGACCTCGACCGATTCACCAAGCTCACTCAATCAATGTCCCCTGAAGAAGTTGTTAGCATACTTAATGAACTGGTGACTGGCTTCGATGAAATGACAGAAAAATACGGTTTGGAGAAGATTAAAACTATTGGTGACGGTTACATGGCTGTATGCGGGCTGAGTGTCCCGCGTCTCGATCATGACAAACGGATGGTGGATTTTGGTTTGGAAATGCTGGCGTTTGTCCGGCGATTTAGTTATGAAAAAGACCTGCATCTAGACCTGCGAATCGGCATCAATTCAGGAGATGTGGTTGCAGGGGTCATTGGCAAAAATAAATTGCTCTACGATGTTTGGGGCGATACTGTAAATATTGCCAATAGGTTGAAGTCGGCTTGTCCGCCAGGAGCAATCTTAGTCTCCCAAGACATCTGCTCGCGCCTGCACGATCTCTACGATTTTGAGCTGGTTGGTGAAATTCAAGAACCTGGAAAAGAACAGCTAATGGCTTGGCAAATCAAAAGTTCTAAGCTGACCGTAAGTGTTCGAGAGGAACAGACCTAAGTAAGTCCACCTAATTAAACGCAAGATCCGAATGACCCAAAAGCTTACTATATCGGCATTCTTCCTTCTTCCTTCTTCCTTCTTCCTTCTTCCTTCTTCTTATGAGTAATTTAAGCTTGTCAAACGACTGGCAGACATGGGCGGTAATTGTCGGATTAGGGTTCCCACTCTTGGTCGTTTTACTAGGAGAGGTTATTTATCATCTACAAAGGCGCAATAGACCGCTGGCGGCTACCCTGCGGGTTGTAAAAAACCTCGTTCTGCCCGTATTAATGGTGATGCTTTTAATCAGAAATGTCCTGATGCTTGACGTTAATGGGAATTTTCCCAAGCTCGTCGCAACGCTGTTCTGGATATCTGCGATCTACGCCTCTCTCTCGCTGTTTAATGTGATTTTGTTTGAAGAAGCGGAGGCGAATACATGGCGGGGACGGATGCCCAAACTGCTGATCGATCTTTCTAGGTTGTTTTTGGTGCTTGTGGGAAGCGCGATCGTGCTGGCGGCAGTGTGGGGTGCTGATTTGGCGGGTCTTGCTACTGGATTGGGCGTTAGCTCGATCGTGATCGGTTTGGCGCTTCAGGACACCTTGGGTAGCGTCATGTCTGGCATTGCGCTGCTTTTGGAACGCCCCTTCAGTGTGGGTGATTGGTTGCGAATTGGAGATATTGAAGGGCAGGTAATTGATATCAATTGGCGCTCTGTTCGCCTGCTAACTCTCGAACGCCAAGTGATTATTGTTCCTCATCAGTTCATTGGAAAGGAAATAATCCGTAATTACAGCCAACCAGAACGTATTTACAACCAACGGCTCAATATTGGCTTTTCCTACGATACCCCCCCTAACCTCGTGAAGCAGGTACTAACAAGTACAGCTTTGGCTACACAGGGAATATTAGCCGAACCCGAACCAGAGATCAAAACTACATCCTATGATGAGACTGCAATTATCTATGAGGTGGAGTTTTTTATCGAAAACTTTGAGGATGTGGAGCAGATACTCGATCGATTTATGACGCGAGTCTGGTACGCAGCGCAGCGAAACAACCTGACGCTATATCGCTACCGATACTCCTATGCTATGGAAGCTGCTGATAAGGCAGATAGCGCTTCAAGTAAATTAGCCCAAAGCCTGCACTCAATTCCTGGATTTATGCCTTTGGCTCGTGAAGCGAAAAATTTGGATGATTTAACTAAGGGAACTATTTTACAGAAGTTTGGTGCGGGAGAGAAAGTCATCCGGCAGGGCGATCCTGGTAATGCTTTGTACATTATCGTTGCGGGTAAGGCTAAGGTAACAGTCACAAACAAGTTGGGCATGGAGTTGGAGGTAATGACTATCTTGAGTGGTGAGTTTTTTGGCGAGATGGCGCTGT
>JAYUGZ010000031.1:0-15969 GCA_043767465.1 Cyanobacteriota bacterium | reverse complement strand
AACTTTTCTTCCTCTAGCTCTATTCTTTGTATTAAATTCATCGCAGGCCAGTTTGTATATGAATACTCAAAATTAAACCAAGGCAGAAAAGTTAATTTTTTCCATAAATATGGTTTAATTGCTTTTTTACTGAAAGGGTTTTCTAAAATTACCGTATTTCTTGAAAAAGATATGATGACAGCATCTAATTTAGTAGGGTTAGTAGAATTTCTAAATCGTCCCGGATGACGCATTTTTTTTCATCGTTAAGAGGCATATCGAAGCTAAAGTATTGAAAGATAGGAGCATCTTTCCATCCATAAAAGGCATACCATAATTCTCCCGAGTAAAAAGCTTTATTCCAAGTTCTTACAGGTAATACTCTATCGACTGTATCTAATAAGTCCCATACCTCATCTTGAAAATCTAACCATAGGATAGACGTATAGTTTTCACTCATTTGATGTTCTGTTTTTTTTATACCGCATAGTTTGCTTATAGCATTTTCAGTTACATTTTCATGTTCTTGGGGTTTTCCAAAAGGAACAGTTCTATGCTCACCAATAACCCATCCTGTATTTCTGTCACTGTTAGTCATTTCATTCCTTAAACCATTGTAGAAATTTTCTAACGATTCAGATTCTCGATTATGCAACTGCTTTGAGTGTACTTCTATCAAAACTCTTTCTTGGTTATCTTCAACCCAAAAATCCGCTCCCTTTTCGCTTATTGGTTTTACTGAAATACCAGCCTCTAGTATGTATCCCAAAGCTCTGATTTCTCCTAAAGCTCCAGAAGAATTTGAATAATCATTAATATTAAGAAGCCTTGGCTTTAAATTCCTAAGCCATTGAGTATGATGTTGCTTGAGATGCCTCAATGCTCTTTCAGTATTTGTTATAACTTGAAGGTCTCTTTCGACTCCATCTCTGGGATATAATAGTCTCTTTACAGGGTGACACCTATCTCTGATGGTAGTATTTCTTATATTTTCTATTTCCGATTCCGAAAGCTCTAACAATTGTTTTAGTTGATCTGTCATTTATTTACAAAGATTAACAATTTACAACAGGTATTTTCGATGAAAAACCCTTTATCAATTATAAGCCCTCAACTAGCCGCGCAGTGGCATCCCACAAAAAATGGTGGACTCACTCCAGAACAAGTTGCAGCAGGCTCAGCAAAAAAAGCTTGGTGGAAATGCTCTAATGGGCCTGACCACGAATGGCCAGCTTCTATTGAGAAAAGAGTCAAAAGAGGGGATGGATGTCCCTGTTGTGCTGGGCAAAAAGTATCAGTTACTAACTCCTTGGCAAGTATTTATCCTGAGATAGCCAAACAGTGGCATCCGACAAAAAACGGTAGCCTCACTCCAGAGGAAGTGGTAGCAGGTTCAGGCAAGAAAGCTTGGTGGAAATGCCCTAATGGGCCTGACCACGAATGGGAAGCTGTTATTGACAGTAGAACAGGAGAGAATCAAAGAGGATGTCCCTGTTGTGCGGGGATAAAAGTATCAGTTACTAATTCTCTAGTAAATCTTTACCCTGAGTTAGCCAAACAGTGGCATCCTACAAAAAATGGTAGTCTGACTCCAGAGCAAGTAGTTGCAGGTTCAACAAATAAAGCTTGGTGGAAATGCCCCACAGGGCCTGACCACGAGTGGGAAGCTGTTATTGACAGGAGAGCTAGAGGGAACGGATGTCCATTTTGTCGTGGTCTACAAGCTTCAATCACTAATTCTCTAGCAAGTATTTCTCCTGAGTTAACACAACAGTGGCATCCGACAAAAAATGGAAAACTCACTCCCGCTGAAGTAGTGGCGGGGTCAAACAAGAAAGCTTGGTGGAAATGCTCCAATGGTTCCGATCACGAGTGGGAAGCTGTTATTGACAATAGAGTTAGAGGGAACGGATGTCCATTTTGTCGGGGTCTACAATCATCTATCACTAACTCTCTAACAAGTCTTTATCCAGAGATAGCAAAACAGTGGCATCCGACAAAAAATGGAAAACTCCCGCCAGATCAAGTAGTGGCTGGTTCGGCTAAAAAAGCTTGGTGGATCTGTCCTGAAGGAGCAGATCACGAGTGGGAAACTGTTATTGACAATAGAGTTAGAGGAAAAGGATGTCCATATTGTGCTGGGCAAAAGGTCTCGGTTACTAATTGTCTGGCAACTCGTTATCCTGAAATTGCTAAACAATGGCATCCCACCAAAAATGGCACACTTACTCCAAGTGCAGTTGTAGCAGGCTCACAAAAGAAAGTTTGGTGGCAATGCACTCAAAACTCAAAACATGAGTGGGACGCGAGAATTGCCAATAGAATTCATGGGAGAGGATGTCCGTTTTGTAATTTAGGTTGGACAATAGAAGCGATTCGTGGATTTGTCGCTTCCTTAATAAATTATCTGGAAATTTTCACTCCTGCTGAACTCTATATACTCTTCCAACAAAGCGGGCTACTTCAAATCAAAGGTAAAGGCAAAAGCTTCGTAAAAGCTCTCGCTACTGGACGCTTCCCAAAAGAAGAAATAGCAAAATTCGTTAACGATGAATCTTCAATCGTTGATAAATTCATCCAAGATAAACAGCTAACTCTGGAATCACTAGAAACAAACAGCAATAATGACATCTCTGATGAACAATACATCACTTCGGACGATAATCTTGATAACCCGATCAATGAAACTATCGAACCATCTCAGGAAGAAGACAACTTTAACCTTCCCATTGTCCAAACGCGAGAAGTTCTATCATCCTTAGAGCATCACGTCGTATCCTCAGCCGATGAAGAAGCCGTCGAATTCCTTATCGCATCGGCAAAAGCCAAGATTTGGAAGCACGTTTTTCATGATGAAACAACAGCCGTAGCCCAAGCTGAAGCATACACTGGAGATAGCTACAGCGATCGCGTGAGAACAGAATTCCTCGACGAGTATCACCGCGCCAAAAATCTCGAAATTCCCACAGGTTACGCTTTCCGTATCGACGGCAAATTAGCCGAACCAAACCTGATGCAGCGACTAATCGCCGTTCGGGTACGTGACCAAAAGCGCGTCGGCAATTGGTCTGGAACAGGTGCAGGCAAAACCCTCTCCGCAGTTCTCGCCAGTCGCGTCATTAACGCCGATCTTACCTTGATCTGCTGTCCGAATAGCGTCGTCGAAGGTTGGAAAAATTCCATACTCAAAATCTTTCCAGATAGCGTAGTTATTACTAAAACTTTTAATCCCAATTGGGCAAAAGCGATCGGTGATGAGACTGGTTTAGGTGCAGTTCTCAATCCAGAAACCCACCATTATTTGATTTTGAACTATGAAATGTTCCAACAACCAGACTCGGTTAATTGGATACGTTCATTTATAGAAAACGAATCTATTGATTTCATCGTTATTGACGAAATTCACTACACCAAACAGCGCCAAGTTGAAGATATGTCCCTGCGCAAACAATTAGTAACTGCCCTCATCACCACCACCGCAGAACGCAACCCCAATTTGCACGTTATCGGAATGTCAGCCACTCCGGTAATTAACAATATCCAAGAAGGCAAAAGTTTAATAGAAATGGTGACGGGATTCGCCCACAACGAACTCGATATCCACCCAACTATTGACAACTGTATGAGACTACACCAGCGACTCGTTACTTTGGGAATACGCTGGATGCCAGAATATAATATAGATTACGAACAAATCGAAATTCCGGTAGATTGTGCCGACTACATCGAAAAAATTCGCGCTTTAGGTGGAAATGGGACTCCATTGCAATTAGAAAAAATTCTCACTGTTGCCAGATTACCCATTATTCGCCAGCACATCCAACCCAAAACCCTAATTTACACTCATTACATCCGGGGAATCGCTCACATATTGAGAGATGCCTTAGTAAATGATGGTTGGGAAGTGGGTTTCTACACGGGCGAAGACAAATCAGGTTTACCAGGGTTTTTAAACGGCCAAATTGATGTTCTCATCGGTTCTAGCGCCATAGGGACTGGTGTAGATGGCTTACAGCACGTTTGCAACCAGCTAATTGTGAACGTCTTACCTTGGACTCATGCCGAATTTGAACAACTAAAAGGTCGCATCTACCGCCAAGGACAAACCCGCGATACAGTAAAAATGGTGATTCCTCTGACCTACGCAACGGTTAACAGTCAGCGCTGGTCGTGGTGCGATTCCAAAATGCAGCGATTAAAATTCAAAAAGTCGATCGCTGATGCTGCTGTTGATGGCATAGTACCAGAAGGACACCTGCGATCGCCTGCACAAGCTTACCAAAATGCGATCGGCTGGTTAGAACGCCTCGCATCTGGTGAAGTCCAAATCATCACCCGCCCGAAAATTATTATCCCCATTCCAGATACTAACCCAGTCGAAGTACAGCAACGACTGGCGCGTTACGGCGACTTCTCCACCATGAATCGCCACTGGAACCAAACCCACAGCGCCACCACTCACCAACGCTTACAGGAAAACCCAGAAGAGTGGGCGCATTACCATACTTTGTATCAAGAATCAAGAAAAGATTGGGCAGTTATTCCCTACGAGGAGATGATTCGCTGGTGTCAACAACGTAGCGGCTACACTATTGGTGATTTTGGTTGCGGTGAAGCAAAATTAGCTGAGGCTGTATCGGATAGACATACAGTTTATAGCTTTGACCATATTGCGATCAATGATAATGCGATCGCCTGCGATATGGCTCATGTACCGCTAGATGATGAAACTCTAGATGTGGCTATTTTTTCTCTTGCTTTGATGGGTTCAAATTTCACCGAATACCTGCGGGAAGCACATCGTACTCTTAAACTTGACGGTCAATTACATATTATCGAGTCAACTTCACGGTTTAGCGATCAAGGTCAATTCCGAACTGACTTAGAAGCTTTGGGATTTACCGTTATCAGCATTCAGGATATGTGGAAATTTACCCATATCCGTGCTATCAAGAGTTAGAGGTCTTTTGAAAATTCGTTTTTGTCTTAACTCCCAGTCATTTTCACAATACAAGACGCATCCAAAACCACTACAATTTCATTCTGAAAAACAGCACAACTTGTCATTGCGGGAGCTAACGCGGGAATTTTCCCTTGTTTGAGAGAAAGCGTCGCCTCCGGTGTCGCATCAAAATCATCGATCCAGCCGTAATCCTCTACATACTTAAGAGTCAAGGCATTGCGATCGAGCATCCAAAAATCAATTCCATAGGTGTTAATGAAGTTTTGCAATACAGCTCGCTCGGACGTATATTGGGCGCGAATTAAATCGTTAATCCGCCGTAAATATCCGCTGAAATAGCCTTTCTGATACGGCACTGCATATTCCTTTGCTACCAAAACTGAACGCTGGCTAAAAGTTGGCAAATTATCGGCTTCTGGCGCGATCGAAGCAATCAGGATATCTTTTGGTTGTTGCTGAAAAAATTTGTACAAAGCGGGCATTTCACCTTCTACATACCCGACATCGGGAAAGTCTTCAACCCAGCAAGGATAAAGCACAACGGCGATCGCAATTGTCGCTGTGGTAATTAGTGCGACTAGCTTTTTTAAATTAAATTTTGTTTCGGTTGTTGACGCCCAGTTACCGACGCCATCGATAATTAACGTGAGGCCGATCGCGCTCATCAACACAATAATAAAACGCAAGCTATACGCAGTATAGCGTCCGGGCTGATACAGCTTAAACAGGGTAGCGTGAGCAGCCAAAAACATCGCCAAGGATGCTAAAAATAGCTGAAGCAACAGCCAGATTTTGCTATTAATCCGACTCGCTAAGGGAAAAGCCGATCGCCAAAACAGCAGCAGCGGCAATAACAATGCAGCACAGTGAGTTACAGGCGTAAACAGCGACTTGGGAAACATCCCGCTACCCCTACCAGTCAGCCAATAATCTTGGAAATTCGGACGAAAAAAAGCATTTCTGCCGTTGGCTGCAAATACTGGCATTCGCTTAGCTTCTGCTGCGGTATAAGTCGGGCCAAATTCCGATTTATCTAAGGCGTAGGGTAGCATGACTAACAAGATTACTCCCAAACCTGTACTGCAAAATAGGTAATTTGTGCGATCGCCCGACAAGCGCAAACGGCCGTTTTCCCAGGCTACCAGCCGCAAAACTAAAATTCCGGCAGCTACCAAGGCGTAGGGAGGGTAAAATAATCCGATTAGGGCGATCGCTCCCAAACAGGGCAGCAAGGAGCTTCGCGACAAATAATATAAAAAACCGAGAAATATCGGATATATAAAAGCTCTGGGCGTTGTGGAAGCCAAATCGTCGGTCATCCACATATGCTGATTTAACAGCAAAGATGCGATAAATCCAGTCATCGGTACTGGCAGCATTTCTAGGCAAAGTCCAAAACAGTAATAGCTGGAGATTAAGCCGAGAAAGAGCGGCAATATTTTGTGAAATAATAGCGGGTGAATGCCGATTGTTGCAGCTATTTTGTAGAGCGTGCTGTATCCTGCCGGGGCGACTGATTGATAGTAATTAGCAATGAAATCGTTGGGGAACAATTGTAGATCGACAAACCGCATCATCCAGAAAACGTGCTGCCTCGCATCGTCTTGCACCACATACTCGCCGCTGAAGGCTTGCTTGAGTCCTAAAATACCATAAATTGCGGCAAATGTCAAGCTTAGAGTTAACCAAAATATGGCGCGCGATCGGGATTTTTCATCCACAGTCGCCGTCAGAAACTTGTGCAAGCGGGCTAGGAACATCGCAGTCAGCAAACGCCTTAAATAAAAGTTTGCAGCAGCGCTGTCGAGAGCTACTACAAACCAATACTTTATATGAGATCCGCCTCCAAATACCGCTTGACTTTCAAGGGCGCCAGATTTTAGATGTTTTTCCCAGCCGCACGCAATTTTAAGGCGAAATCGCGGACGGTAATCAAGCAATTTGTTAACCTTTGGGAGGACTGAAGTCCTCACTACAAACCAGGTTCGTAGTAAGGACTTCAGTTTTTTCAAATTTTAAGCTGCGAATGACACGAATAGCGACGCAATCCCGATCGCGATCGCACCAATCCCCATCACAACAGACCAAAAGCGGTGATAGCTGTTAACAGTCGTACCGCTATCGCTTTCAAGCTGAATCAAATCCATCCAAGGCGCCACACCGCGGCGGAACCAACCCAAAGCGCTAACATCCATCCCGATCAAACTTTTAACCCGTTTCATGCCAAACAGAAAATTACCAATCGGCCCAAAACGAGAAGCATAGCGCAGATAAATCATTCCCGTTTTGTCTTGCAATTTCAAATCAGAACCAAACGTATAACCTGCATCGCCGCGACCAATTAATTCGCCTTCCAATTTCGCAGGTTTACCGCGTAAAGGACTAGCATAAGGGTCAGACATTAAAGTTAAAACATCCAACTCTTCTGCTTGTGCGTAATTCGGAAACATCACCAAAGTCTTGAGCAAAATTCCTGTCCCCACACCAATTAAAGGACAAGCAACCATCATCATCGGATTCGCAGCAGACAGCGAAATGCCGATCGCAAAACCCACCGCCAAGCCCAGAGTTTCCGCACTGTAAAGCAGCAAATCGAACACAAAATTGCCGTACAATTTCCGCTTGCTCAAATGGTGACCTTCGCCGACAATCCGGCCCATATCAAACTCAATCTCCAAGCCTAATTGTTCGGCGTAGGTGCTCAAAGCGCGAACTCGCTTACCAGTCAGCGGGTGAGTTGAATTCAACTCCATCCACCAACCCCACGGATTAAACATATCCCACAGAAACACTCGCCCAATTTTTTCGGGTTGTGAAGAAATCCGGTAAGCAGTGCCGGTAGAAGTAGCAGCTTTTGCATCGTAAATGCCCAAAGCGCGAGTTCCTTCTAACAAACGGCTGGGTTCCGTTGCTCTTTGTCCTTCTTCCAAAATACCGTAAGCAATCTTTACCAAAGCGCGGGATAAAGCGTTGGGGTTCCCGGTAGTTTCAGCGGCAAAATGGTCGGCAAAATATTCTCGCGTCCGCGACAAATACAGCAACAAATAAGTGCCGGCCATGTAAAACAAATAAGCCACAGCAGCGACGCTACCGGCCGCACTTCTAGCTTTATCGCCAGCGCTTCGACCGAGGCTTTGAGCTGTAGTGTAAATTAAATAAGTAATCTGCACCAAAGTCGAAGCTAAGGTCATGACTGCAAAGTCCCAGTGGACAATATGACCGAGTTCGTGGGCGTAAACAGTGGCAATTTCATCGTCGTCTAAATAGGTGAAAAGACCTTGACTAACCACTAAGCGAGCGCTATTAGGAAAGGAACCATAAGTAAAAGCTGTGGGGTTTTGGTCGTCGATAATTCCTAACCGCGGCTGTTTGAGGTTTTTCTGTTTGCAAACCTTCTGAATAACTCGCGCTGTTTCTGGACTGTGGCTTTCAATTTCTGCTAGCGAAACCCAGCGAGTTTTGTAAAGCAAATTTTGGGTTAAGTCCATCAAGTAAGGTGATAGGAAAAAAGCTGCGATGTTAAAAATCAGGGTGATCGGAAGTGCGATCGCCAATCCGACGACAGGATCGGGACTGTTGACAATCAAAACTGTGGCTAAGGATAGCGCCAACACCATACCAAATAGCAGGGTGATGGTGACGCCGGAAGCTAAAACGAGACTTCCGCCAGTTTTCTGTATCAGTTTAACGCCGGCTTTGGGCGATCGCCCTGCCTTGCGTAAAGGAGCTTGGGATGACATAATAATCTCCTAAGGTTATTGAAAAAAGGTAATTACCGTGGGAATTTATCTATACTTCACTGTTGTAACCTATAATTGCGGAGTGCGATCAGGACTCTCAACAAAAATATAGAATTTCCTGTAAATTGTTAAGATTGAAAACTGCCAGCCCAATTTATTTGCGAGAATTCAATTCCTACCTCAAAACTCACAAACTCAAAACTATTTAAAAGTTACTGCTATGTCGATTATTGAAATTGCCCAGAAAACGCGCGCCTCTGCTAGGAAATTGGCAGTTTTGTCCGCCGATGCCAAAAATCAAGCTATTGAAGCGATCGCTAAAGCCTTAGAAGCTGCGGCTGCGGATGTTTTGGCGGCGAATGCTGCTGATTGCAAGGCTGCTGAGGCGGATGGCATTGCGAAACCTTTGTACGATCGCCTAAAATTGGACGAGAACAAGTTGCAAAGTGCGATCGCGGGCGTGCGAGACGTTGCCAAGCTCCCAGAGGCGATCGGTGCCGTGCAAATCCACCGCGAATTGGACACAGGATTAATTCTGAAGCGTGTTACCTGTCCTTTAGGCGTTTTAGGAATTATTTTTGAAGCGCGCCCAGAAGCCTTAATTCAGATAGTATCCTTGGCACTCAAATCCGGTAACGGCGTCATTCTCAAAGGTGGCAAAGAAGCCGTCCGTTCCTGCGAAATCTTGACAAAAGTAATTCGCCAAGCATTAGCAGAAACAGCAGTCAATCCCGAAGTTGTGCAGTTATTAACCACGCGGGAAGAAACAATCGAACTACTGAAAATGGATGAATACGTAGACTTGATTATTCCCAGAGGTTCTAACTCCTTCGTGCGCTTTGTCCAGGAAAATACCCGAATTCCCGTCTTGGGACACGCCGACGGAATTTGTCATTTGTATGCAGACAAAGCGGCGGACATTCACAAAGCAGTAGCGATTACCGTCGATGCCAAAACTCAATATCCCGCCGCGTGTAATGCTATTGAAACTATGTTGGTTCACAGTGCGATCGCACCCAAATTCCTGCCCATAGTTTCTCAAGCTTTACAGCAGAAGAAAGTCGAACTGCGAGGTGACGAAAAAGCTCGAAAAATCTTAGAAAATGTTACCCCAGCTACCGAAACAGATTGGTCTACAGAATACAGCGATTTAATCTTGTCAATCAAAATCGTAGACTCTGTGGAAGAAGCAATTAACCACATCAATACTTACGGTTCGAGACACACAGATGTCATTGTCACCGAAGATAGCGAAGCCGCCGAGACATTTTTAAATCAAGTAGATGCGGCCGGAGTTTATCACAATTGTTCGACTCGATTTGCCGATGGTTTCCGCTACGGTTTCGGTGCAGAAGTGGGGATTAGCACGCAGCAAATGCCACCTCGCGGGCCGGTTGGTTTAGAAGGATTGATTACCTATAAGTATCGAGTTGTTGGAGACGGCCATATAGCCGCGAGTTATGTGGGGAAAGATGCTCGGGAATTTACACATCGGGACTTGTAATATGGCGCGTCTAAATCATTCATGCACTGTAGGGGCGGTGCCCCCGTGCCCGCCCCCCATCCAAAGAAAGGGCAACCACGGGGGGATTGCCCCTACAAGCATTACACGTAAGTCCCGATCTAGTTTCGTTGTCAGGAAATAACATCATGACAGAAAATCAAAATCAACCCAGAGAATACGATGCCGTAAAGGGCGGTGAATCTCAAGTGCCATTCGGTGCCGCCGTTTTAGGCGGGATTCCCGGCGTTAAAAGTCGTTTGGCTTCACCCGCTGTCGAAGTCCGAATCGCCGCACTGTCTGAAGCACTCAAACATGGAGAAGCTGGCTTAGATTTAATAATTGGCGCACTGCAAGATGAATCAATAAAGGTCAAATTTGCAGCCTATTCGCTGCTGAAGCATAAAAAGCAACTAAATATAAAAGGGCAGTTCCACCACTATTTGCCGACTTTTGACTTTGATGTCATAACAGTTGATTCTGAAGGAAAAGAAAACAATCACCACCATCATTACGCTCACTTTTTCCCCGAAGACTTAGGGAACTCAGTTGTGCTGGAAATGGTTTATATTCCCGGCGGCACTTTTATGATGGGTTCCCCAGAAACAGAAGCAGGACGAGAGGAATACGAAAGTCCGCAGCATCAAGTAAAAGTACCCGCTTTTTATGCCGGAAAATACCCGATCACTCAAGCACAGTGGCAAGCAGTCATGGGAAACAACCCATCACATTTCAAAGGCGAACAACGTCCTGTTGAATGTATATCCTGGTATGATGCAGTTGAATTCTGTGGAAAACTTTCCCAACAAACCAAGAAAAAGTATCGTCTCCTGAGTGAAGCAGAATGGGAATACGCCTGTCGTGCCGGAACAACAACCCCATTGCATTTTGGGGAAACTACCACCGCTTTAGTCAATTGTGACCTACGATTGCCCGAACACTCAGGCAGAATAATCGTGGGTACATTCGGAGGAACAACTGATGTCGGAAGTTTTCCTCCCAATGCCTTTGGGCTGTACGATATGCACGGCAATGTTTGGGAGTGCTGTAGCGATAGGTGGTACGAAAACTATCAGGGCGCACCAACTGACGGCAGTTTCTGGGAAACTGGCTGGGAAACTGGCACAGATAATTTGCGGGTGGTGCGTGGTGGTGACTTTTCCTCCTATTTGGATGAATGCCGCAGTGCCATTCGTAACTGTTGTTCAGCGGACGGACCCATACCCTGCGGTTTTCGTGTTGCTCTAGTTTCTACGTAGTCTCGGGTTTTCGGTTATATGCTTTAGTCTTCCCGCGAGAACTCTTCTCTACCCTTGAATTTTCTGCACTTTTTCCTTTTTCATCAAGGCATAAAGGCGATCAAAATCGAATTTTACCTAAATTTCAAAATAGAAAGCAGTTACAAGTTTTCACAATTAATCCTCATGAAATTCAGTAAATCTCGCCATCGCATACAATCAGTTCGTCTGAAAAACGCTGTACTTGGAGCAATCGAAAAAGAACACCCAAATTACGAACAAACAATGGCCGAAGTTGTGCAGGAAGCTTTAGCTAAATCAATATCTCGCCCTGCAATGACACCCGATGAGTTTTGTGAGTGGCTAAACAGTGTTTCGGATTAACCCATCTGGCTCCCTTCTCAACAAACTTAGCTACAATAAGCTATACTGAGCTCCCAACTCGAACAAATTTCAGTTGTCTATGTCTAACTCCTCCCTCCTCACCCCTGGTTCCACTCTCGAAAAACGCTACCGCATCCTCCGCGAATTAGGCCGCGGCGGCTTCGGGCGGACTTACCTCGCAGAAGATACCAACCGCTACGGCGAAAATTGTGTCCTCAAAGAGTTCTCCCCGGTGGTTCAAAGCCCGAAAGCCGCCGAATTGTTCGATCGCGAAGCGAGTATGCTTTACAGCCTCCAACACGCGCAAATCCCCCGCTTTCGAGAACTCCTACGCACCGATATCGGCGGCAATCAATCTTTATTTTTAGTGCAAGATTATATCCCTGGTCAAACCTACGAACAAATACTGATATCGCGTCAGCAACAAGGTAAAAATTTTAACGAAGCTGAAGTTACTCAATTGCTATTTCAGCTTTTACCAGTTTTAGAATATATCCACTCCAAAAATTTAATTCATCGCGATATCTCGCCGGACAATATTATTCAGCATGATGCTGACAAACTGCCATTTTTAATTGATTTCGGTTCTGTCAAACAAATCGCAGCAAATGCGGTACTTCAGTTTAACGGACAATCGGATACGGCGATCGGCAAACAGGGTTATTCGCCAATGGAACAGATGCGCCAGGGTAAAGTGTCTCCGGCTAGCGATTTGTATGCTTTGGCTGTCACCGCTTTAGTCTTGCTAACGGGTAAAAAGCCTCAGAAATTGTACGATGTCAATCAAAAAAGTTGGGATTGGCGATCGCACGTCACAGTCAGTCAAAATCTCGCTACGGTATTGGATCGGATGTTAGCAGATCGGGCGGGCGATCGCTACCAGTCCGCAAAACAAGTCCGCGAAGCCCTCAAAGATCCAAAATTATCCCAAATTGGCAGCATCATCTCCCAAATGGTGACGATGAACTTTGTCGGGCGCCCCTTCCACCAAAGCACTCAAACTGCTACCAACAACAATCCTCCTGTTGTGCAAACCCCTCAAATTGTTAACAGCAACACCAGCAAATTTAAGTTAATTCCTTGGAAAACCCTAGCAAGTTTAAGTGTGGTTTTATTGCCGGGAATTCTAGCTTTTAGTGCGATAAAATCTGGTTTTACGCTGCCAAAACTGCCTGATTTGCCTAAAATTCCAGAACTTCCGCATTTTCCAGATACGTCTTTGGATACAGAAATAGCCCGTCAAGAAAAGATTGGCAAGCGCCGCAAAAACCTGAATATTGATAAGGATATTTTTTATCAGAAAGTGGATGAATTGTTTTACAATAAATATCCTGAACTAGAAGGTCGGAGCTTGACAGAAAAGCCAGAAGATGCAGGTATTAGACAGAACTGGTGTCAGGTTGCTGAGGATTTGCTGGATAGGTTGGAGAAGGGAGGGCAGCTTTAATATTTAAGATATCATAAGAGCGCACGAACAGCAGAGAGAAATATTGGCGCAGAGATAGAGAGAGGAAAGAAAAATTTATCTGGTTCAATGTAAATTGGTAGATGCACTTTTAGTTTATTTCAAAATGGATTCTATTCAACTTACAGGAATTCGCTGCTACGGCTACACTGGCTATCTGCCAGAGGAGCAAGTCTTGGGGCAGTGGTTTGAGGTGGATGTCACTCTCTGGCTAGATTTGTCGCCCGCTGGAAAAAGTGATGATATTCAATATACTCTGGATTACCGGAGTGCAATTACTCTGATTCAACAGCTAGTCAAAAACTCGAAGTTTTTATTGATCGAACGGTTAGCAGATACTATTGTCCAAGCCCTTTTAGAACTGCCTTTAGTCGAAAAAGTCAAGATCCAACTTTCAAAACCGGCCGCTCCTATTCCTGACTTCGGCGGTAGAATTACTCTGGAAATTACTAGAACGAAAGATAGATGAGACGGCGGTTGAAACCGCGTCTACACAAACGATGTCCCAGATGAGACGGCGGTTGAAACCGCGTCTACACAAACGATGTCCGCTTTCGGGCCGACGGTCGAAAATAACGTAATTTACTCGTTACCAGTTAAGTTCTTGAACCCGCGCACCAGGCGGGTTTTGTTTGTATAGGCGCGGTTTCAACCGCCCGGTTTTCTAATGACTAATTACCACTTCAGCAAATTAAACTCTTCCATGTCTACAGTATTGCGGTTGCGGTAAATCGCCAAGACGATCGCCAAACCAACAGCAGCCTCAGCAGCCGCAACCGTTACTACAAAAACAGTAAATACTTGACCTTTAATCTGTACGGGGTCAAGATAGTTAGAAAAACCCATCAGGTTGAGATTGACTGCATTCAGCATCAACTCGATCGACATCAACACGCGCACTGCATTTCGGCTGGTAATCAAACCATAAATCCCAATACAGAAAAGTGCAGCAGCTAATAACAGGAAATACTGGAGTTGCAGTTGCATAAATTTTTGGAGTTGCTCTCAGTCAAAATTAGTACAAAACAGGCAGATAGAGGACTTGCACACAGAAATTGGGTTTCTCGCATGAGGTGCGCACTGCGCACCCTACAAAGAAGTAGATGCGCAATGTGCAGTCTACAATTACTTTGTTTCCGATGAAGAAAGATCACCTGCTGAAACTAATTCGCGCGGACGTTCCGCCAAACTAAAAGCTGGTGTATCTGAGGCATTTGTTGACAGTTCATCCGGGAAGAAATCGCGACGCGCCAACACAATTGCTCCTACCATTGCCATCAACAAAAACACTGATGCTAACTCGAAAGGTAGCAAATAGTCTGTGAAGAAGTGTTTGGCGATGGTGACAATCGAGCTTTCGGCCGGTGGTGCGCCTGTCGTGGCAACAATCGCCCAAGGAGTAGACACTACCATCGTACCCAACAGCGCAAACAAACCAGCACAAACCACTGCGGTTGCGACTTGACGCACCCAAGCGTTGGGAATTGTGCGGAAATCTTCTCGTTTGTTTACCAACATGATGGCAAACAAAATTAAGACGTTAACAGCGCCAACATAAATTAAGATTTGCGCTGCTGCGACAAAATCAGCATTCAGCAACAGGTACAAACCTGCAATGCTGGTAAATACGCCGCACAGCAAAAATGCTGAGTAAACGATGTTGGAGAATAGGACTACTCCTAATGCTCCTCCAATCATCATTACGGACAGTATGCCAAATGAAACAAGTTGAACCCCTTCGGCTAGATTCACAATTTTAAATCCTTTGTTAATTGGGCATTGGGCATTGGGCATTGGGCATTGGGCATTGGGCATTGGAAATTTGTTATTTGTTATTTGTTATTAGAAAAACTACTAACAAGTAATCATTAACCACTAACTACTAACTACTAACTATTCCCCATGACCTGTTTGGCCCATGCCCCATGCCCCATTACTTACTTTCCTGAATTTCCTCTGGGCGGAGACCAGCGCGGCGATCGGTGTAGGAAACTTCATGAGGGTCCATGACACCTTTCGGCAAATAAGCGAATTCCCGCAACGGTGTCACCATCGGATCATCTGTAACCTTGTATGGTAAACGTCCGAGGGCCACGTTGTCATAATTCAATTCGTGACGTTCGTAAGCGGCTAACTCGTATTCTTCTGTCATCGACAAACAATTTGTCGGACAATATTCTACGCAGTTGCCACAGAAGATGCACACACCGAAATCTATACTGTAGTGCTTGAGCTGTTTCTTCTTAGTTTCTTTGTTAAATTCCCAATCCACCACAGGCAAATTGATCGGACAAACTCGAACGCAGACTTCGCAGGAAATGCACTTGTCAAATTCAAAGTGAATTCTGCCCCGAAAACGTTCAGAAGGAATTAGTTTTTCGTAAGGATACTGCACTGTAACCGGCCGGCGTCTCATGTGATCGAAGGTCACGGCTAGCCCTTGGCCGATATACTTAGCAGCTTGAACAGTCTCTTTGGCGTATTCGCCTACTTGATTGAGGAATTTTAGCATGGTGTTCTCTCTCTGTACTTGAGTTTTTGGTAATTACTAATTGATAATAGGTAATTGGTTGATAGCTAATTGCGATTAGCTATTATACCAGTTTAATGGGTCGTTGCAGATATCTAGATCCCCCTAAATCCCCCTTAAAAAGGGGGACTTTGAATTCTTGCTCCCCCTTTTTAAGGGGGCTGGGGGG
>JAYUGZ010000030.1:0-2520 GCA_043767465.1 Cyanobacteriota bacterium | reverse complement strand
ATCTACGAAGCAAAGACTCAGGAAATTGCTAAAGAAATCCTGAAGGCAACTCAAGACAAAAAACGCTCCTTTCTCGGTCAACTGCAAGACCAAATGCGCTGGGACGACAAACTGATGGATTGGGCGATGGCTAGCCCTGGACTCCGGGTGCAATTGTTTCGATTTATCGACTGTTTGCCGGCCCTCCGCAGCAAGCCGGAAATTGCTCGACACCTGCAAGAATACCTGACTGCGGAAGAGGTAGAATTGCCGGATGCTTTGAAAAAACTGCTCAGTTTTACTAACGCTGATTCGATTCCTGGACAATTGGCGGCGACAACCGTTGCGCCGGCTGTGGAAACTTTGGCGCACAAGTATATTTCTGGGGAAAATATCAGGCAAGTAGTTAGAACTTTAGAACGACTTCGCAAGGATAAAATGGGTTTTACAGTTGACCTTTTGGGGGAAGCTGTCATAACTGAAACTGAGGCGCAAGTTTATCTTAACCGCTATTTGGAATTGATGACGGAATTGAGCAAGGCAGCGAATAATTGGTCTCAGGTAGATGCAATTGATAAAGCTGATGGTGAAACTCTACCGCGAGTGCAAGTATCTGTCAAATTAACCGCTTTTTATTCTCAGTTTGATCCTTTGGATGCTAAAGGTAGCGAGGAAAAAGTCAGTGAGAGAATTCGTCTATTACTGCGTCGCGCGAAGGAGTTGGGGGCCGCAGTTCACTTTGACATGGAACAGTACGCCTACAAGAGTTTAACTCTTAGCATTCTCAAAAAGTTATTGTTAGAAGAAGAGTTTCGGACTCGCACAGATGTCGGTATTACAATGCAAGCATATTTGCGCGACAGCAAACAAGACTTGCAAGATATTGTTACCTGGGCAAAATTGCGTGGAAATCCGCTAACAGTGCGTCTGGTAAAAGGCGCTTACTGGGATCAGGAAACGATCAAAGCGATGCAGAAAGATTGGCCACAGCCAGTCTACAATGACAAAGTTGCCACAGATGCCAACTTTGAGGAAATGACGCAGTTGCTGCTGGAAAATCACGAATATTTGTATGCCGCAATTGCTAGTCACAACGTTCGATCGCAAGCCAGGGCGATCGCCATTGCCGAGACTCTCAATATACCACGCCGCCGCTTTGAGATGCAAGTATTATACGGCATGGGCGACAAATTGGCTAAGCTTTTGGTCGATCGCGGTTATCGCGTCCGAGTATACTGTCCCTACGGCGATTTGCTCCCAGGCATGGCCTATTTGATCCGCCGATTGCTGGAAAATACCGCCAACAGCTCGTTTATTCGGCAAAGTTCCGAAGAAATGCCGATCGAGCAATTGTTAGCCGCCCCAGTCGCCAATGGCAATGACCAGCTAGTTTACACCAAAGTATTTCCCAACGTCGCCGATACAGACTACGCCAATACCGAACTCCGCAAACAAGCAGAAACAGCCATCAAATCAGTGCGGGGAATCCTCGGACAAACCTATTTACCCCTAATTAATGGTGAATATCAAAACACTGAAACCAGCGTCAATTCCCTCAATCCTTGTAACCCCAAAGAAGTAGTTGGGAAAATCGGATTGCTTTCCGAAGAACAAGCAAAACTTGCCCTGCAAGCAGCCAAAGATGCCTCTCTCGGTTGGCGAAAAACCCCCGTCAGACAGCGGGCCGGCGTGTTACGAAAAGCCGCAGAATTGATGGAACAAAGACGGCACGAACTATCAGCTTGGATGGTGTTTGAAGTTGGCAAACCAGTCAGAGAATGCGATGCCGAAGTTTCCGAAGCTATCGATTTTTGTCGCTACTACGCCGACGAAATGGAACGGTTGGAACAAGGGCAAAATTACGACATTGCCGGCGAAAATAACCGCTATAGCTATCAACCACGCGGCATTTCGTTGATTATTTCACCTTGGAATTTCCCCCTAGCAATTCCCGTGGGAATGACCGTTGCATCCCTAGTAGCTGGGAATTGTACCTTGCTCAAACCTGCGGAATTCTCATCAGTAATTGCTGCGAAGATTACTGAAATTTTAGTCGATGCAGGCATCCCCAAAGGCGTATTTCAATACGTGCCATGCAAAGGTTCAACCGTCGGCGCTTACATGGTGAAACATCCCGATGTCCACATGATTACCTTCACCGGTTCTCAAGAAGTTGGCTGTCAAATTTATGCCCAAGCAGCGATTTTGCAACCGGGACAAAAACACCTGAAACGAGTCATTGCCGAAATGGGCGGCAAAAATGCAATTATTGTCGATGAAAGTGCGGATTTAGACCAAGCTGTGGCGGGCGTTGTTTATTCAGCGTTTGGATATAGTGGTCAAAAATGTTCCGCTTGTTCGCGAGTGATTGTCGTCGAATCGGTGTATGATGTTTTTGTGGAAAGATTAGTAGAAGCCACGCGATCGCTCAATGTTGGTATCGCCGAAAATCCCGGCACTCAAGTCGGCCCCGTCATCGATATCACCGCCCAATCGCGCATCCGTGAATACATCGAAAAAGGTCGCGCCGAAGCCAAAATC
>JAYUGZ010000029.1:0-6280 GCA_043767465.1 Cyanobacteriota bacterium | reverse complement strand
TCTTTAATTAGTTTTTCCGATCAGGCTTTGCAAGCCGGGGCGGCTGCTTTGGCTGCTAGAACTACGATCGTGGTAGATGTGCCGATGGTGCAGGTGGGCATTACGCCGCTGATCCAGAGTACCTTTGCGAATCCGGTTTACTGTTCGATGGACGCTTTGACGCGCCCTCAAAAGGAACGAACTCGGGCGGCTTGGGGGATTGAAACTTTGGCAAGACGCTATCCTGAAGGGATTTTTGTGGTTGGCGAGGCTCAAACTTCTTTGTCGGCGCTGGTGGATTTGATTGAGGCTGAGGAAATTCGGCCGGCTTTGGTGATTGGGACTCCATCGGGGTTTGTCGGGGTTGACGTGGCTAAGTCGCGGCTGCACGATTCAATGGTTCCTCACATTCGGATTGAGGGGCGCAAGGGTTCGGCGGTGGTGGCTGTGGCGATTGTGAATGGGTTGGTGGATTTGGCTTGGCAAGCCTATGGCCAAGAGGGTAATAGTTGATGCGGTTTAACTGGTTTCCAGGCTAGAGCCTGGGAACGATTACACTGTCAACTGTTAACGGAAAGGCAGCCGCTGCTTGACTTTTGGTATGATTTTCTTGAGTTGTGCGATCGCCCATACCGACATCCACACGCCAAATCCCGCACCCATACTAATCAGCAGCACGAGTATAAATGACGGGATTTCGATGTTGCTCAATGGGAAGTAAAATTTGCGATCGGGCGGGTCTTGTTTGATCAAATAAGGAGCTACGCTGGCTACTATGCCGACAAATCCTAAAGCTGAGCCTACTATTTGAATGGTTGCTTGTAATTCTGCATCGCGATAGGCTTCTTCGATCGCCACTACGCCCCTAATTGCTTCCATCGCCTTGTCTAAGGCAACCGTACCGTGTTTGTAGTAACCTAGGTCAGCTTTGATTTGTTCGCTGAACTGGGGACAGGTTTCCTTACTGAATAATTCTAGGAAGCTCAAGTCAGAATATTTTTTGGTATCCCTATCATTATAAATTTTTCTGGATTTGATGTCAAGACTTATTTGATTTAATTTATTTTGGTAATTTTGGGCGTTAATGGCGATCGTATTTTGCCTAAATTCCAAATCAATCAGCAACCGGGTATACTTGACAGCGCGGGGAGGCATCTCAATTGTCTGACGTGCGAGATGTTGCAAGTCATCTTCATTTAAACCGGTACCCTTCAATTGTTGCTGCTGGGCTGCGTCATGTTGCAAATACTCAAAAGTGCTGTCAATATCCTGTTCAATTTTTGCGTATTCCTTGCGGATTTCGGAGTAATAGGCGCGACTTTCTTTGTAAGCAAGGATGACTTTGTTGCGGTACAAGCATAAATCTAAAAAATCGGGGTAGTAGATATCCCAAATGTCACTGGTTGTTTGACTGTTGAAAAACCAAATCAGAATCTGTCCGAAATCATCTGGGTGATAGGGATTGCCATATTCCAGAATTGGACTGCCGAATAATTCGCCTTGACGGTAAAATTCCGGTAAGTCTTCACCAGTAATAAAAGATTTCAGACAGTCTTGGCCTAATTCTTTGATAGACTGGGAATCTTCCTCTGCTGCTGCTGCTTTTTGTGTTTCGGTTAGCCAAGCGGTAAGGAGTAGAGTTTGCCCGAAATAACTGTTAACTGACTTTTTGAGCAAGCAGTTGTCGGGATTAAATTCATGGAAGATGCTAAGATCGACATTGGGTGTGTTAGTGCCGTTAGTTTTTTCGGGAACTTTCAGGTTGAAGCCTAAGGCGTAACTGTCATCAATCCGCAGCGGTTGGGCAAATCCGGTGAGGGAAATCTGCTGGTTGTCGTGTTTAATTTCTTTAGCTAAAAGCAGGGAACTCCGATTGTTGACTGCTTGTTTGACAATCAGATTGGCGCGGCGGCCTGGTGGTTGTGCGGTTATGTATAAGTTGGTATCGTTAAATTCGGCATTAATGTGGAGTTTTTCTTGCAGAATTTCGTTGCACTTGAACCAGAGGTGTTGAGGATTTGAGGTTGGTGGTAGGGCTGGTTGTTGGGGATTTGCAGGGGAATTTGAGCCTGATGATAGGGTATCCCAGGCGTGGAAGGCGAATAAATGAACGTTTGGGGCGTATACTTGGTTATTTGGATTCATTATTGGTATCGGCAATCTTTTTCTGTTCGAGTTTTTGAATTTCTTCGTAAGCTTGCATAATCATCTCAGGTGCTCTTTTGGTGAGATTTGCGATCGGTTCTAGTGTACTGTGAAGGGGTTGACCGGGATCGGAAATTTCTCGCAACTCATCACTAAAGACTTGTCCTAAATCGCCATGCTGAGAGCACCAATCTTTCATGGTATCACCAATGGCGGATTGATTGTCTCCTAAGTTGGTTATTGTTTTTGCCAAACTAGGTAAATCTTTCCAGGCTTCTGACTCTAATTGAAAGATTTCTGGACATTCTATCAGCAAAGTCATAAAAGCAATGAAGTTTGTGTCGGGGATCATAAATAATTCTCCGTTAATACAGTGTGGGTTTGGTAATTGGGTTTGGTTGGTGGGATTGGGGCGAGTTGATGTGAATTGTTTATGGGAATCAAATATGGTTGGTGAACCCGCCCCTACAATATTTGGTAAGACAATTATATCTCGAAAATACCCAGATTGGTACGGGCGAGTTCGCCGAGATTTATGTCATCAAATCGCAGAACGTGTCAACCCGCCCCCACCCGTTGCAGATACGGATAAACCTCTTCCCTAATATCCTGTGGCGCAGAATGCTGCCCAATATTTGGGTTTGCGGAAAGGCGGTTTATTGCTGGTGTCAAAACTTAACCACTCTTTGGCTTTTTCTATTGAAGTTTCATCTAATTTTAATGATTCAATCCAAACCATGAAATCCTCGCGGGTGACGGCGCGCATCCAGTTTTGGGTGGCGTTTAAGGCGACGGCTACTGATTTTTGTGGTTGCAATTCTTGGTAAAATTTGATCATGAAAATTGCGGTGGCAAAATCATCGACTTTCCATAATGTGCTGACTACACTCATACTCCCAGCATACAAGAAGCCGCTGGGTAAACCAATGTATTCGTCAGTCATTGCTGTTGAATCGGTTAACCCGGTTTCGCAGGCGGAAAGTGTGACGAGGTTGCACTGGGGTAATTCTAAATTGCTGAAGATTTCTCCTAAGGTTAGGCATTTTTCGGCGATGACTATTTTGCCGCTTCGCATTGTGACATTGCGCTGTTTTTGCGGCGGGGATTCGGGCGGGCACGGGGGCACCGCCCCTACGATGTCAGGAGTTGATGATTCGATGGAGGCTGAGGCTTCGGGGTTTGAGGTGGGTGACGGTGATGTTTCTAGGGAACCGGCTAGGGCTAATAAGGATAGCAGCGGATGGTCAAAGTTGAATACTCCGTGGCAGGAAAAGTGGATGTAATTGGCGTTTGAGAGGTTTTTGGCGTTTTCGGTGAAGGCGATTTTGGTGGCTTGGTTTTTGATTAGGATGTCGTGGGAATTGAATTTTAGTTTGATGGTTTCTACTTCCATGTCGGCGTTTGCTAAGTCTTCGGTGGGATTTTGAATGGCAAATAATGGCTGCAATTCGGGGAGGATTGATGGGCGGGTTTTGAGGCGGTTTTGGACGAGTTGTAATAGTTGCAAGCTGGGGGCATATTTGACTCCGTTGGGGAAGCAGTCTAGGAGGTATTTCGTAGGGGCGGTGGATGGTGCGGGCCCGCCCTCCAAATTCGTAGGGGCGGTGGATGGTGCGGGCCCGCCCTCTGAGGTGAATGGTAGGGCGTGGAGGGGGAATAAATGTAGGTAGCGGTGGGGGATTAGGATTAGTCGATCGCAATTATCCGGTATTTCGGCGACTATTTCGTTGAGGCGCAATATTTCGGAGAGTTTTTGCAGTTTGTTGGGGAGGGTTTGTTGCCAGATTTTATTGGTTTTTTTGTTGCGGTATTTGTTGAGATATTCGTCTTTCCAGGTTTCTAATTCGGTTGTTTGGGTGGTGGTATATGTGACTAATTCTATGTTGTCGCGGGTGATGATGAATGCAAATCCACCCGTAGGGGCGGTGCCCCCGTGCCCGCCCTCTGGGGGTTTGCCGATGTACCATTCTACAATGGCGGTTTTTGGATCTAATGTTTGCTGGAATTCGGCGATGTTTAGGGGTTGGACTTTCTGGGTTAGCTGGAATTCTGATTCTTGCTGTTTGAAGGGTTCGAGGAATTGGGCTAGTTGCTGCAATGCTGTTGCTAAGTTGTCTGTTTGTTGTTGTTGCGATTCGGGGGTGAGGGTGCGGGTTTGAGTTGTGCGTTGCGTGTCGGAGTCTTGGGAAATTTCGGAATCTGCGTCTTTGTCGGGGGAAGAATTGGGTGTTGATGTTTCTAGGGATTGTTGGGCGGCGGCGATTTGGCGGCGGAGGTTTCTGAGTTGTTGTTTCTCGGATTCGGTGGCGGTTTTGGGATAGATTTCGCTGTTGGTGAAGAGTTAGACTAGGTAGCGGGATTTGCTGCGTTCTACGGTTTGGACTGCTTTGTGATATTGTTGGTGGTTGATGCAGGATTGCATCATTTTTTCGTAGATGTTGAGGTTTTCTTCGATTAGTTGTCGTTTGCGGCTTGGGGATGTTACCCACTCGCGGCTTTGTTCGACTGCTTCGATGGCTTTTTCGTAGCCGAAGATGGCTGTTTCCCATTGTTCTATGTCAAAGGCGGTATTGCCGAGATTTCGCGCAGCTTTGAGACAGCTAAGTGGTAAAGCTTCGGGTTTTAGGATTTCTAAAGATAACTTAAAATATTTTATAGCTTCTGGAATTATTCCTTTGTCCTTATAAGCATAAGCAAGATTTTCTTGAGTCATTGCCCAATCTTCGGGAAAAGCTGGGCGGGTGTAAACTTGTAAAGCTGCTTCATAAAAGCCGATCGCCTTTTCTAAATTATCACCTTTGTCTCCCTTGATTCTGTCACTGTAAGCAGTTGCCAAATTATTTTGAGTCATTGCCCATTTTTCGGGAAAAGCTGGGCGGGTACGAACTTGTAAAGCTGCTTCATAAAAGCCGATCGCCCTTTCTAAATTATCACCCCTGTCTCCCTTGATTCTGGAATAGTAAGCAGCAGCCAAATTATTTTGAGTCATTGCCCAATCTTCGGGAAAAGCTGGGCGGGTGTAAACTTGTAAAGCTGCTTCATAAAAGGCGATCGCCTTTTCTAAATTATCACCTTTGTCTCCCTTGATTCTGTTTCTGTAAGCAACTGCCAAATTATTTTGAGTCATTGCCCATTTTTCGGGAAAAGCTGGGCGGGTGTAAACTTGTAAAGCTGCTTCATAAAAGCCGATCGCCCTTTCTAAATTATCACCCCTGTCTCCCTTGATTCTGTCACTGTAAGCAGTTGCCAAATTATTTTGAGTCATTGCCCATTTTTCGGGAAAAGCTGGGCGGGTGCGAACTTGTAAAGCTGCTTCATAAAAGCCGATCGCCTTTTCTAAATTATCACCCCTGTCTCCCTTGATTCTGTTTCTGTAAGCAATTGCCAAATTATTTTGAGTCATTGCCCAATCTTCGGGAAAAGCTGGGCGGGTGTAAACTTGTAAAGCTGCTTCATAAAAGCCGATCGCCTTTTCTAAATTCTCACCCCTGTCTCCCTTGATTCTGTTTCTGTAATCGATAGCCCGGCTATTTTGTATCTGAGCCCATTTTTCTGGGTAAATATCCTTAGTCCAAACCATTAATACTATCTCGTCGCAAGCAATAGCAATTTCTAAATTACTAGCCCTACTTCCTAGGGGGAAATCACCAATAACATAATTAATATTATAAATGTTTGAGGCAAAAGTGTATGCTTGGCTTGCATCTAAATTTGGCAGTGTTTGAGTTGCCCACTCTCGCAAATATTCGGCAAATTCATCATCTAATAATTCTAGATTAGCTTGCAGGATGGCGGTTTGTTCTTTGCTGGGACAGGTGAGGAGAGATTCAATTAGGGTGAGATAGGCTTGGCGGCGTGCTTGGTTCATTTTTTGACTACCCATGTTTGTTGAATTTTACATTGTTTGTCGGGGGATTTCAAGGTATTTCTGAACCGCAGATGTGGGTGGCTGGGGTTCTGGGATAGACTGCTGTTTACCGCAAAGGCCTGATCCCCCCTAGCCCCCCTTAAAGAAGGGGGGGACAAGACGCTTCTCAAAGTCCCCCTTCTTAAGGGGGATTTAGGGGGATCGGGCCTCAGTTATCAGCGAGAGATACCAATGTATTACAGGTTTTCTGTTTACCGCCGAGGCCTGATCCCCCCTAGCCCCCCTTAA
>JAYUGZ010000028.1:0-2520 GCA_043767465.1 Cyanobacteriota bacterium | reverse complement strand
TTACTTATACTTCTAGCGGTTTGCAAGGTTTGTCGTTGCGGGTTTTGCCTAAGCACGATAATCTCAGCAGTCCCTATGAAGTTGGTGTGATTCTCTGGGCACATTAGTCAGTTGACGGTTGACGGTTGACAGTTGACAGTTGACAGTTGTCAGTTGTCAGTTGTCAGTTGTCAGTTGACTGTTGTCATCCGAATGCCCAATGCCCAATGCCCGATGCCCGATTCTTCCTTTATCTTGGTTGCGGAATGACTATGTAGCCGATGGTGCGATCGCCCAAAACCAAATTCCGCTCGATTCCCCAGTACCACCAGTGCGCGCCGATATAAGCGCAGAGCAAGGCATCTAGCTTGTCTTCTAAGGCTTTGAGGGTTGCAGTGCTGGTGGGGGTTTCGGGGAGTTTTGAACCACCGCTCACAGGCAAGATTCCTGTGCCACAAGACAGATTTAGAGAGGGTTCAAGGCTCGGTAAAATATCTATAATATACTGGCAGAGTTTCATCAATTCTAGTTGACGTTCTGCCAGTTTTCCTTTTTTGTATTTGATTATTCTGTCTAATTTAAATAAGTTGATTGTGGCTGGATGAGGATAGACTTCTATTTGATATCTGCCTAGTTTCTTAGCTTCAATAGTTGGTGCGTGGACAAATCCTCGGCTTTCTAAACAGAGGCCGAATTCTACTGTTTTTTGGGCGAAGGGGCGGGAAAGGTTGGCGGGATAGCAGCCTGCATGGTAGCGCCCGAAGTGTTTGTGGGTGAGTTTGTCGGCCTCGCGCATTCCTGTTAGGTTAGGGATGATTGTGGGTGCGTCTACTGCGATTATTGCTGGTTCGGTTGGGGAGACTTGGGTGTCGATCCAGGTGAGAATGTCGTTAAGTGATTGTTGCCGATCGCACTCGATGAATTGCAATCGATTATTTTCCCAATTTAAGCAGCACAAACCGCTTGCTCCTGAACTCCAACCTAAGTCGATGCCGATAAATTTCATAGTTAATCTGGCTCAACTTTTAGGTTGTTTCTCATCGGATGGCGGGGGCTGTTGTTTCATTTCCTTTTGATATTCTCTAGCAGCTTGTTCCAAAATGAATGCTGACAAGCTGCTGACTGAACGGCGTTCATCTTTTGCCCACTCTTCAAGGATGTCATGGATTCCATCAGCCAAATAAGTGGTTAAGCGTTTGGTCATCAGAGGCTCAGTATTTTCTTGTTTACGGTGATTGTCATTGTGCTGTATCTGGGCTATCTTGTCGAATTCACGTCATTTTCGACACATTTATGTAACGTTTAAGTGGTATAATCTAAAAAAGTCAAAAGCCAGCGCTGAACTTTCGTCGGGCCCGCGCTGGCTGATGGCTCCCCAAACTACTTAAGGAGACAATTCCTATGATAAAGCCTGTGAACGACGGCAACGAATATGCCCGCGGCTATCAACAAGCTTTAGATGATTTTGGCATCACGCAACTGCTGTCGCGCATCCGCAGCTACTCTGATGACGATTTTGATGCTACGGGCGCGCGCATGACTGGGCCAGAGATCGAAAGCTTTGCGGTGTTTCTGATTTTGCGCGTCGGGGCGAATCTGAACGGAAGTGCCATCGCCCGTTATCTCAACACTCTCAGAAAAGCCAATTCTCCGGTAATTGCCGATCGCCCCGCGATGGCTACGCCCCGGCTTGCGCCTACGAACTCAACTCAAATTCGCGATCGAAAACACCGGAAGAGTCAAAGGAGGGCGATGGCTACGCCCCGGCTTGCGCCTACGGACTTCTTGGGCGATCGTCCGAATTTTACCGAATGCTGAGCACTACACAATTGCCCGTTTTGTGAATCGCCAAGATGCGGACGATCGGCGGAGGGCGTTGTGTCGGTTTATTCCGGGGGGTGTGTTTGAGGTTATGTGCGATTGCGATCGGGCTTAATCAATAAATACAATTGAAGAGCGATCGGCTATCATAATACCTAGATACTGTAAAAAAACGATGGCTGCTAAAGACCGATTTCATGATGCTGTTAAACAAGCTCTCTTGAAGGAGCAGTGGGTAATTACAGCAGATCCGCTGATTCTCAAGATAGATAAGGTGAAGTTTGAGATCGATTTAGCAGCAGAGAAAGTCTTTGCCGCTGAAAAGGCTGGACAAAAGATTGCTGTTGAAATCAAAAGTTTTTTGAATCCATCAGCGGTGACAGACTTTCATTCAGCGTTAGGACAGTTTTTGAACTACCGCTTAGGATTGCAAATGAATGAACCAGATAGAACTCTATATCTGGCAATTCCCCTCGATATATTTGAATCCTTTTTTCAAGAACGATTCACTCAGGAAGCCGTCAGACAGTATCAAGTGAAGTTAATCGTCTACGAACCAGTGCAGGAGGTAATCATTGAATGGAAAGAATAGAGGAGTACCGCCAATTTATCCGCCAGTTACTAACCACTCATGCCACAGTCGATCCAAATTCAGATTTGGATGTTGAATCTCAGCTTGTGTTCGATACAGAACAAGATCATTACCAAATTTTAGACATT
>JAYUGZ010000027.1:0-15975 GCA_043767465.1 Cyanobacteriota bacterium | reverse complement strand
TACAAGTTTTGGGAGTTGAGTTAGAGAGCAGCTATATTTGAACTCGTTGAATTGGACTCCACAACATGAAAATTCAAAAAGAATGGCAAATATTTTCGGTTTTTCTGGGCTTATTTGCTATCCTGACAAGGCCTGCCGCAACAAATAATGATGCTTCCAGGCTAGCAACGATTGAATCCCTGGTTGACTTTCAAACCTTGATTATTGACAACTCCCGATTCATATGGACTGTGGATAAATACTTTTACCAGGGACATTTCTATTCTGACAAGCCTCCTATTTTATCCATATACAGTTCATTTTTTTACGCTGTACTGAAAACAGTTGGAATTTCCTTCAAAAGTCAATTTATGCTGGCTATCTCTCTACTAACAATTTTAGTAGTAGGGGTGTCAACAGCCATTGGTATGATTTATTTCTACAAAACCCTCAGATTTTTGGAAATTGAAGAAAACTGGATAGATATATTATTAATAGTAGTTGGCACTGGGACTTTACTCCTACCTTACTCAACGGTATTTAGCAATCATGTTGTGAGTGCGAGTCTGCTGATGGCAGGATTTTACTATTTACTGAGAGTCAAAGAAGGTGTGAAATATTCTCTGCTTTCAGGTTTGCTAATTCCCCTAGCAGGTAGCATCGATATAGCTGTATTTATTTTTATTCCTTTTGTCGCTGTCTATTTTTTCAATAAACCTCTAAAATCAAAGATTTTTTTTGCTTTAGCTTGCGCTTCAGTGCTGATTATTTACTTTCAATTAAATGTTTACACATCTGGTAGCCCGCTGCCACCTTCGATGAACAAACCTCTGTGGGAGTATCCTGGTTCACAATTTGATTCAAACAGCCTTTCTGGTTTAGCTTCTCACCCCACTCTTTCGAGCCTTTTGAATTATGCGTTTCACATGACAATAGGCAATCGCGGTTTGATTTCCTATACTCCTGTCTTGGGATTTTCAATCTTTGGATTCATTAAACTTTTAAGCGATCGACAATTTAAATACCGCCAAGAGTATATACTAATAATTTTAGCATCCTCCGCCTATGTTCTCATGTACATTTTTCGTTCTAACAATTACAGTGGCTACTCTTACGGAGTCAGATGGTATGCTAATGTGATGTTTCTGTTTTGCCTGCCGCTGGCACATATCAGCAATCAGGTGAAAAATTTTAAGAAGGTGAGACAAGTTTTTATAATTATAGGTTGTCTGTCGATCTTCATCTCTTTTGTAGGCGTAATACATCCTTGGGTAGCAGTAGATGAAGCGCATCCGAGTTCGTTCTTAAACGCTTTCGGATATATTTTTAAGCCAATAGACACTCAAGTTTATAGCAACAGTGCGGCGATGCGCCTTTCATTTTCGCACTCTTTCTTGTTAGTTCTAAAGCAGTTCAGGGTGATTTTAATAGCAGCACTGGCTGGTTTGTCGTGCTATCTATTTGTGAACCGCGTCAAGCAATTTGTAGCCAATAAACCCCAGCTTGAGGGTCGATCGCATTAAATATATATCGATCGCCCTCCAAGCCGAAGCAGTCATCGAATCCCATACAGAAATACGCAATTAACATCACCAGACCGTTTGCGGTAATATCTACTAATGTTTCGCCAACGGTGAAAGCTGTATGATTCGCCGCTACATTGCTACCCTGAGCACTAACATCTTAAAGCGTACCTGCGCCGCAGTCGCTGCGATCGCGCTAACAGTCGGATGTTCGCCACCCAAGCCGCCCAACAGCGCAGCGGCATCTAGCCCGATCGCATCATCCGCAGTCCTAGCGCAGCCGCCAACCTCTGTGTTAGCTGGAAACCCCAACAAAACCAAAAAATCTTTTAGTGTTCCCTCATGCTCCCAAAACGACGGCTTTGCGGAGTCAATTAACTTTGGCACCCAAGCTGCTAATTTGGCTCAATCAGCCAATTCAAAACCAGAGTGGGATGAAGTAGCAGCCCAATGGGTACAGGCTGTCGCTTGGATGCAAGCGGTTCCCCCCGGCAGTCCCAGACGGGCGTTTGCCGAGAAAAAAGTCATCGAGTACATGAAAAACCTGGTTTATTCCCAACAGCAAGCGGGCGCAACCCGATCGCCAGCCAGTACAGTCAGCTTCAGCAGCGATTTACTAGATGGACAGCTAGAACTATACCTATCCTACGTTGCAGCCGTCGGGCCGCCAGATGTTTTGATTGTCGGTAGTTCCCGCGCCTTGCAGGGCGTAGATCCCAAACAGCTAAAACAATCTTTATCAGAAAAAGGTCGATCGGGCTTAAAAGTATTTAACTTTTCAGTCAATGGCGCAACTGCACAAGTCGTTGACTTTCAACTGCGGCGGCTCTTGAGGCAGGAGCATTTGCCTCAAATGATTGTCTGGGCGGACGGTGTGCGCGCATTTAACAGCGGCCGGGACGATCGCACTTTTAATTCGATCGTCGATTCTGAAGGCAGCCAACTTTTAGCAGCAGGCGTTCGTCCTAAACTCGCGTCCGATGAACCGAACGTGATTCCCCAGTGTTACAGATTCCCGCAGCGCTGCGCTAACAGCACTTTCCGCCGAGCACAGGCATCTGTCGATCGACCTTTGAGGGGCGGGCAAGATGCCCAACCCCTACTCCCCACAGTCCAATTCATGTCTGGTGGAACAGGCATCTTGCCTGTTACTAAAAATGCGCGGCGGACAACAGTAGCAATTAGACAAGTTAGCGAATTAGCAGATGCGATCGATTCCAACGGATTCATGTCTATGTCAGGCAGTTACAATCCCAACACCTATTATCGACAACGGGCTTACGTGTCAGGTAGATACGATCGCGACTACGAAGACTTCAACCTCGGTGGCAAACAAGCAACAGCCTTTAATTCACTGGTAGCATTTACCAAAACTCGCAAAATCCCCCTAATTTTCGTCAATCTGCCCCTCACCGACGACTACTTAGATCCAACTCGTCGATCGGCAGAACAGCAGTTTAGACAACGAATGCAGCAACTCTCAGCGCAAAAAGGCTTCGCTTTCCGCGACTTGTCGCAGCGGTGGCCGAACCGCAACGATTACTTTGTTGATCCCAGTCACCTCAATCGCTTCGGGGCGATCGAAGTTTCTCGCATCCTCGCCGCCGATACCAGCATTATCTGGCCTCGCCCCAAATCCCGAATCACCGACGGGTGATGCGATTTGAGAATTCCTCGTTACCAGGCTCTGCCTGGTAACGCAGATCGGTCGGCTCTGCCTCCAAATTGTGAAAAATACTGCAAAATATAAATTGACATCAAACACTGGTTTGTCTCGATCCAACATTGTGAGAGTTTTGCTGATATTCTTCTCGATATCGGGACACTTCCACTGCGATATCATTCGGATGCCACTGGATTTGATATCAGTCTAAAATCTCAATAATCTAAAATCTAAAATCTAAAATCGACGGATTCATTGTGCAACTAAAACAAGTAATTATCGCCCACAAAGCCAGAGACATCCTCAGCCAGCGGTGGGCAGAACAATGTGCCCGCCAGTTAGAAAGTCGCGGGTGTCAAGTTTTAATGGGCCCCAGCGGTCCAAAAGATAACCCATATCCGGTGTTTTTAGCTTCTATTAACAGCCCAATTGATCTAGCAGTAGTCCTCGGCGGTGACGGTACAGCCCTGGCTGCGGCCCGGAATTTGGCTGCTGACGGCATCCCGATTTTGGCGGCGAATGTGGGGGGACATCTGGGTTTTTTAACCGAGTCTTTTGAGGATTTCCAAAATACTGAGGAGATTTGGGACAGACTAGCCGAAGACAGGTATGCTGTGCAGAAGCGGATGATGTTGCAGGCGACGGTTTTTGAGGGAAACAGAACCAATCTGGAACCGGAGAGCGATCGATTTTTGGCACTGAATGAAATGTGTGTCAAACCTGCTTCTGCCGATCGAATGCCGAGCTGTATTCTAGAAATGGAAGTTGACGGCGAAGTCGTCGATCAATATCAAGGCGACGGTTTAATTGTGGCAACTCCCACCGGTTCGACTTGCTACACCGCATCCGCCAACGGGCCGATTATCCACCCTGGGATGAATGCGATCGCAGTTACTCCGATTTGCCCTTTAAGTTTATCAAGTCGGCCTGTAGTTTTGCCACCCGGTTCAGTCGTCAGCATTTGGCCTTTAGCGGATTACGAACCCAGTACAAAACTCTGGATGGACGGCATTTTAGCTACAGCAATTTGGCCCGGACAGCGCGTAGATGTGCGGATGGCAGAATGCGAAGCCAAATTTATCATTTTGCGAGAAAACTATTCTTATTACGGCACTTTGAGGGAAAAACTTCAGTGGGCGGGAGCCCGAATTCGGTACAGCAACAATCATCGCAATTAATCCAAATCATCCACAATCAACCATTAAGCGGTAGGGGCGGGTTTAGTATAAAACATCTGATATAAGCGAGTTGATGAATGCAAAACCCGCCTCTCCCTATGTAATATTTATGTGGACTTTGAGGACTGCGAACCAATAGAGGTTTGGTTGGCTAATTTTTGTACAAATACAAGAAAGCTTCTACTTCAGGGGCGGTTGGTTGAGCGGTAATTGCTCCAGGTTTCATCGCTGTCATCGCACCCACCGCGCTCGCATAAGTCACAATTTTTTTGGTTATTTCTGGATCTGCTAAATTCTTAATTCCCTGCTTGCACAACTGCCGCACAAAACCAGCGACAAATCCGTCGCCGGCACCTGTTGTATCCTCAACATCTACTGCAAAAGCGGGCATTTTTCCTTCATTTTCCGAGAGACAATAGGAGCAACCTTTCTCGCCCGCCGTCACCAAAACTCCTTCTACAGAATCGAGGCGGTAGGTAATAGCTCCAGCGTCGGTAGTTCCAAACAACCATTCGGCTTCTTCGTCAGATAACTTGAGAAAATCAACTTTTTTTAAGAGTTTTAGAATGTGTGCTTTTGCTTCGTCTGGATTTTGCCAAAACACCGGACGCCAATTGATGTCAACTATAATTTTAACGTCGTAACGTTCTGCTAGTTCGATCGCTCTTTCTACAGCTTCCCGACTTTCAGGATAAGCTAATTCTAAAGTGCCGAGCACTAAAAACTCGGCATTTTGAAACAACACCTCGGGTATTTGGGCAGCCAGGAGCCTGGTGTCAGCAAAATCCGCAGTATCCAATTTACCAAAACCGGCAAAAGATCGATCGCCCGCTTCATTCCGCAACACATAAACTTGCCGCGTCGGCGCACTCGGATGGCGCTGCACTCCAGCGGTATCAACCCCTGCTTCTTGCAATACCTGCACCAGGGAATCCCCCAACTCATCCCCCCCTACAGCACCGATAAATCCCGCCGCCGTCCCCAATTTACCTAAAGCACAGGCAACATTTGCAGGAGCGCCGCCGGGATACGGCGTCCAAGATTCTACCTCTTCTAGAGATACTCCTGGTTTGTCTGCTAAACAATCAAATAAAATTTCACCCAGACACAGAACGCGAGGATAAGTCATATTGATTTTAGATTTTAGATTTTAGATTTTAGATCTAAGAGCAGCAGTAGATAAGGCAATAATTATTTTTAACTCATCCCAGAAAAATTGCCAGCTATTTTTTAAGGGCTGCTCCTATAATATCAGACTTACTCATACTGGCACTTACACCATCAACGTACAAGTACAGTGCGGGCGTATCAGTAGTAGTTTTACGTGCAAACATCTGCGGGTTTTTGGCCCAGATGTTCAGATGCACCCAGGTAAAGCCAGCATCCGCCACGCCACGCGCCAGCAGTGCAGTTACTTGCGGTGTTGGTGCTGAGTTTGCAAGCAGGGATTTTGCAAGGGAGTTGGGGCTCCCGTCCTCCAACAGATTTAATTTTCTCTTCATACTAGATCCGTCATCCTCTAGAATTGTATATAGGTAAATATGCACACATAGGAAAAATTTATGAGCGGGAGCGTCTCTGGAATCCCTGTCACCCTGTCGGACAGAGAATTGCAGGTGGTAGAGTTAGTAGCCGCAGGATTGACTAATGAGAAAATCGCTGAAAAGTTAGAGATTAGCAAGCGTACTGTTGACAACCACATTAGCAATATCTTGAACAAGACGCGGGCTGACAATCGAGTTACGCTGGTGCGCTGGGCCTTGCAGTGGGGGAAGGTATGTTTGGATAATATTAACTGCTGCGCTCTACCGGGGTCGATCGATAAAGAAGTATCTTAAATAGGGGTTATGGTTGGGGACAGACAAAGATAATGATGCAAACGGCACAAGAAAAACAACTCCGCTATCAAATTCAATGCCCTGGATTGCCGCTGGCGGTGTATCGGGAAGTGGCAGCCCATTTGCGTCAAGTTGAAGGGGTGGAAACTGGTTTAATTCCGCAGCAGTCGCAGCGGTTTGATTACAGCGACAGCCAAGTTGGGGGTTTGTGGATACAGTATCCTGATGGGTTCGATTTGGCCTGCCGCGAGCGAGTCGATCGCATTTTGGCTTATTATGGCGATCGTTACGGAGCTTGGGAATTATTAGTTATTGGGAATGGGTAATTGGGAATTGGGCATCGGGCATTGGGCATTGTTAACTGTTAACGAATAACAAATAACAAATAACAAATAACAACCAACAAATGACAACTGACTAACATTCATGAGTGCAATTAAAACTTTACCGGGAACGCGGGATATTTTGCCTGCTGAAGTTCAATATTGGCAAAATATCGAACAAGTCGCTAGAACAATCTTGAACAAAGCGGCTTATCGAGAAATTCGGACACCAATTTTTGAACAAACATCTTTATTTGAACGCGGCATCGGCGAAGCTACGGATGTTGTGGGCAAAGAAATGTACACTTTTAAAGATAAGGGCGATCGATCGACTACTTTGCGGCCAGAAGGCACGGCTGGAGTCGTGCGAGCTTTTATTCAAAATAGTTTGTACGCCGCTGGAGACGTGCAGCGTTTGTGGTATACTGGGCCGATGTTTCGCTACGAACGCGCCCAAGAAGGCAGACAGCGGCAGTTCACTCAAATTGGTGTCGAAGTCTTGGGGAGTGCCAATCCTAGGGCAGATGTGGAGGTAATTGCGATCGCCTGCGACATCCTGGAAGCGATCGGTTTAACCAATTTGCGCCTCGATATCAATTCTGTCGGAAATAAGCAAGACAGACAAAATTATCGGCAAGCGTTGATTGATTATTTTACACCATACAAAGACGAATTAGACGCAGATTCCCAAGACCGTTTGACTCGCAATCCGCTGCGGATATTGGACAGCAAAAATGTGCGAACTCAAGAAATTGTCGCTGGTGCGCCGAGTATTTTAGAATATTTGGGTGACGAATCGCGAACTCACTTCGAGCAAGTACAGCAAATGCTCACAAACTTAGGAATTATCTATAAAATAAATCCGCGATTGGTGCGCGGTTTAGATTACTATACCTACACCGCATTTGAAATTATCTCCGACGATTTGGGCGCGCAAGCAACAGTTTGTGGTGGTGGCAGATACGATGGTTTAGTCAAAGAATTGGGCGGGCCAGATACGGCGGCAGTCGGCTGGGCGATGGGTGTAGAACGGTTGATTATCCTGCTGCAAAAAATGCAACCTTTGCCGACTCCGCAGTTGGATTTCTATTTGGTATCTAGGGGCGAAAAAGCCGAACAGCAATCAATCTTGTTAGCTCAAAAATTGCGGAGTGCGGGCTTTAGTGTAGAGATAGATTTGAGCGGCAGTGCTTTCGGGAAACAGTTTAAAAGAGCGGACAGAAGCGGTGCAGTTGCGTGTTTGGTTTTGGGTGATGCGGAAGCTGAAAGTGATACTGTACAATTGAAGTGGTTGGCGAGTGGTGAACAAAGTGCGATCGGCCAATCTGAACTGCTAGCCATGACAGACGACTTACAACAGAAGATTAACAACGTTGAGAACGATCGCTTGTAGCTAAGTCTAGATCCCCCTAAATCCCCCTTAAAAAGGGGGACTTTGACCGCACTCTTGTCCCCCCCTTATTAAGGGGGGCTAGGGGGGATCTAGACTTAGATACAAACAAAAGAAATGGTCGGTTTCCTCGTTACCAGGCTGAAGCCTGGTAACGCAGATAAGCGAGGCGGAGCCTCGCAATTAACATTAATCCCAAAAACAAAAAGATACAATTAAAAATTAAACCCCTATAACATCTGATAAACTATGTTAGTAGCAACTAAAAACCCTGCCGCTAAACTAATCGTAACCTGGCCATTACTGCCAGACGACTTTCAACTACCAGACGACCCCGTGGAAGACGAAACCCAACCCTTAATAGCCGCAGCATTGCGCCAGCCGCTAACAGCATTGCCTGAATTAGTGGAGGATGCCTTAATAGTTTCTAATTTTGCCCTTTGTGCCGGAATTAGTTTCCCATCCTCCAGCAGCGACGAACCGCAGACTATTTGCAAAGCACCAGACTGGATGTACGTAAAACCGGTCAATCCTCAAAATGTCTCGCAAGTCCGCCGCAGTTACACGCCGCACACCGAAGGAACTATCCCCCAAATTGTGATGGAATTCCTTTCAGAAACTTATGGGGAAGAATACTCGGTTGAGTTTAGGCAGCGAGTGGGTAAATGGTTCTTTTACGAGCAAATTATCAAAGTACCGAGATACGTTATTTTTCGGGCAACTACCGCTCATTTAGAAGTTTATGCTTTAGAATCGGAGCGTTATCGACTGGAAGAACCAGATGAGAACGGACGTTTTTGGATACCTGGATTAAACTTGTTTTTAGGTATTTGGGAAGGCAGCCACGAATCTAGGACTGGCTATTGGCTGAGGTGGTGGAATCCCGAAGGCGAGTTACTGTTGTGGTCTGAGGAGCGGGCTGAGCAAGAAAGGCTGCGCGCCGATCGCGAAAGTCTCCTCGCCCAAAGACTAGCAGAAAAATTGCGTCAAGCTGGAATTGCACTAGATGACGAAGAGTGAAAGATTAAAGGCGATCGACTATTAGTACGGTTGACACAGCGCACCTGACGACTATTTGCTATAATCACGTTTTTGTGTTGCGGGCATCCAGCCGGCTATTGTCCCACTGCGAACTAATATGTCACTCGAACGTCTCAAAGGCATCACCTGGAAAGCAAAACCGCAACTGATATCATTGTTTTCCGGTTGCGGCGGTATGGATTTGCCATTTCACAAAGCGGGGTTTGATGTAGTTTGGGCGATCGACTCCAATAAATACGCCTGCAAAACATTCAGCAGAAACATTGCCAATGTCATCATCAACGACAGCATAGAAAATATAGACATTGCACAAGTTCCCGAAGCCGAAATATGTATAGGAGGCTTCCCCTGTCAAGACTTCTCCCTAATTTGGAAACGTCCCGGACTTGAAGGAACCAGAGGCAATTTATATACATACTTCCTCGATTTTGTCAACAAGAAAAAGCCCAAAGCTTTTGTCGCAGAAAATGTCAAAGGCTTATTAAGTGCCAATAATTATCAAGCAATCAAACAAATAATTTCCGACTTTGAAAACATAGCACCCGGTTATTTAGTTAAACCTAAACTCTACAACTTTGCCGATTACGGAGTGCCGCAATTTCGGCAAAGAGTGTTATTAGTTGGCATTCGGATGGATACAGGATTTGATTTCGTGCACCCTCAAGCCGAATATGGGCCAAATCGCCAAAATCCTTATCGAACAGCCGGCGAAGCACTCCAAGATGTCGAGCAAGTTATTAACAATAACCAGCACCATCAAATCCGTTCCCGCACCGTTGAAATTTTGAATCGAATTAAAGCCGGAGGCAATTTTTCTGATATTCCCAAAGACAGTCCCTATTATGTAAAAGGCATGATTAGCCACGTTTATCGGCGAATTCATCCCGATAAACCATCATCTACAATTATTGCTGGCGGAGGCGGCGGAACCTGGGGCTATCATTATCCAGAACCGCGCGCACTGACAAATCGGGAGAGGGCGAGGCTGCAAACTTTTCCCGATGATTTTGTGTTTGAAGGTTCTTTTACCGAAGTGCGGAGACAGATTGGGAATGCAGTACCACCAGAGGGAATTGCTGCGGTTGTTGAGTCTCTGATTCCGCTATTTCAGGGGAATTATCCGCAAGTGGATTTGTATCAGATGAGTGAAAAGTTGCAGGCTATGTCAATTCAAGAGCGATTAAAACACGCAGAATTAGAGGTATCTGAGCAAAGTTTGGAGTTGATTTGAAAGTGTGGTACGATCAAAATACCTGAGTCAGATGAAGCTTAAATTTTATGTCTAATTCAGGTTATATATATTTTTATTTATATATCTAAAATCAATAGCGTGAACAAAAACTTAACTACAGGAAACCTCTCTAGAAACACACCTCATTACGAGTATCCCCAAGATATTCCTGAGTGCTATGCGGATATCGTAGAGGAAATGCGGACTAAGGTTCAAAATGCTCGATCGATCCATATTATAAAAACCCGTTCTGGTAATGCTGCTGCTGCCAAACTCGAACTCGAAATGGGTGGAGTTTATAGCCAAGAATCTACCAGCAAGCGAGATTCTCTAAATATTCCAGGTGAAGAGGATGGGCCAAAGTTATTTTTTGAGCCAAGGCTTAACAGAATAGCATCCTGCAACAACAAAGAACACGCGGAGTACAAGCTTTTCAATAAAATTGCAGAAGACTTAGAAAGAGATGATGTTTCCTTCGATGCAGAAGGAATACTCTACCTCTACACTGAGAGAGATATGTGTTCTGGTTGCAACATTACTTGTGATGAGGACTTTAAGATGAGGTTCCCGAATATTCAAGTGATTATCTTCTACGAACGTCCATATCCGTAGACATATCAGGATAGACAGCCAGTAGAGACTACCAAGGCTTTACTGGCTTCTGTACCAAAGCAAAATTGAGGTGATATGAAGTTGAAAATTAGCTGGTTCTTGGTTTATGATTAAATGAAAAATATAAGGAGGGAAAGTAAATGATTAAGTTTGACATAGGCCACTACACCGATTTTAAATTGCCCAGTAACTCAACTATTCCAGAGCAATTACAGCAAACACTTCGCACGGTTTGGGACAGAAAATATGACGATTTATACGAAACAGGTGGAAACAGCGATGTAGAAGAAGCTTTTGTAGAAGTAATGACTGCCTTTGGAATGCCTAATGATGTAATATCTCATCAGCGATATGTCTATATGGCTTGTGGAATAGCATTAGCAGCTAAGCCGACCATTAAACATTACTTTCCTGAAGAGCACAAGGCTGATATCGTTCAAGGAATTGTATCTTGTTGGCTGAAGGATAGCTGTGAAATTCCAGAAACTTGGGCTGATACCTTGTTTCCTAATATCAACAAAATAGGAAAATATCAAGCTACTGACGAAGCTTACAATATCTTTTATGGCTTGCTGCAAACACTCAACAGCAAAACAGCCTATAATGCCATCTTAGATATTATGTATGATGCCATTACTGGTGATGCCATTTCGGGTTTTACTGAAGCCCGACGAGATATGTTTAATTGGTGGTTGATTGAAGTGATTCCTGCTGCTTATTGTTTAAAGCTGCCATCTACTTTATATTCTGGGAAATGGGAATTTCCGCCGTTGAGTAAGTGCGCGGAATTGATCGGCGTAAATCAACCAAATAACTAATCTGGCACTCTCAAACCTTTGACTTTTTCCCCTTTCTCATCCACACTCAACCCCTTGCACTGTACCAAAACCCCAAAACCTCCCAACCCCATCGGATCGATCAATTGATGCAACGCTTCCCGGCGGCGCAAAAATGTTGTCAAATCCAATACTTGTGCATCATTTGCAGACAAAAAAGCAATTCTATCCCCCACACCCAACACCATCAAAAACAAAGCCTGTTGAGTAAAACCCATTACCTCCAAACCACACAATTCTCCTTGTTTTTCCAGCGCGGTAAAATCAGCATGGGCGGTTAAATCCTGCCGCCCAACATTAATATAAGGATTGCTGTGATATCGGTGGCGGTAATAACATTGCAGCGTTCCTTCCGTGCGCCTCGGATTGTAATAGCGGTGCGCCGGATGGCCGTAATCAATTGTTAACAAATAACCACGCTGCAATTTTTCGGCAACTGTTTTAATCCAGTCTAAAGCTGCTAAATTAACTTCGCTGCGATAACCATCCGCATAGACAGTAGCGGACAAATCTATTCCGACTAAATTAAAATATTCGGCAATCTTAGGGTTTGAAAGTTCTCCTGCTACTTCAATAAACTTGCTGCCAGATTGTTCGTTTTGTGCTGCGGCGGCAACGTAAATTTCCCTAATTTCCCCTTTTTCTACAATAAATTGATGCACTGGTAAAGCATCGACTAATTCGTTAGAAAAGAAGCAACCGACAATCGAGTTATTAGCTATCTCATCCCAATTGCACCACTTGACTGTTTTAAATTCTGCTAATTTTTGCTCCTGTTCCGCTTGCAGTACAGGGGAAATTTCAACAATAATGTATTCTAAACTTTTAAATAAATCGGGATATTGTCGTTGCAGATATTGCAGCACATTCGCGGCAAAGGTTCCCCGCCCCGCACCCATTTCTACGATCGCAAAAGTATCAGGTTTACCGAGAATTTGCCACATTTCCACAAATTGCTCGCCCAAAACCTCGGCAAAATCAGCACTCCAATGAGGTGATGTGATAAAATCGCCTTGTTTGCCGATGTTCGGGCGATCGCCATTATAGTAACCATACTGCGGGTGATATAGTGCCAAATCCATATATTCAGCAAACGTAATGCGCTGCTGCGGACTTGCGGCAATTGTTTCGCAGATTAAAGCGCAGAGTTCTGGGTTACTGTCATTAATATTTGATTGCTGGACTGTCATAGTTTATGGAATCAAAGTTGATGTTATTTTATTTGTGTAATAAAGATTTTTTTAACCGCAGAGGGCGCAGAGGACACAGAGGAAGAGAGAAGAGAGAAATATTGATGTTCAGCAATTTGAGATTGTTGTTATACAGGAATTACGCAGAACCTCTATATGTTAAACTGTCGCCCTCTTCTTCTAAGCAAAGTGCAATAACTTCTTTGATATTGACAATCAACTCATCAATAGTTTCTCCTTGACTGTAACAGGCTTTTAGCTGTGGAACTTCCCCGACATAATAGCCATCCTCATCTCGTTCTATAATGACGTAGAACTCTCGTTTGCCGATATTCATTCTGCAACCTCTTTGTTTTTTGCATTTTCCTGAAACCGTTATAGCTGACAATAGCAGTAAGGTGCGCACTGCGCACCCTACAGATAGAAGTTGGGCGTCCAGAACTGGACAAACCCGGTTTCTACTAAAAACCGGTTTTTCCAGTTAGACGATCGCATCGAAATTAGTCGAAATTTAGCGATCGACAGAACCCATGATAATATCGATACTACCCAGGATCGCCACCAAGTCCGCAATCTTTACACCGCGCACGATGTGGGGCAAAATCTGCAAGTTATTGAAATCCGCAGCCCGAATCTTCCAGCGCCAAGGAAACACGCTGTCATCGCCGACAATATAGATTCCCAACTCACCTTTGCCGCTTTCAACCCGCACGTAATGTTCGCCCTTGGGAATCTTGAAAGTTGGCGCTACTTTTTTGCCAATAAACTGATAGTCAAAACTGTTCCATTCAGATTTTGGCCCGCTTTCTAAGCGCTTGGCTTCCAAGTTTTCGTAAGGGCCGCCAGGGAGTCCTTTCAAGGCTTGATACAAAATCTTCACCGACTCGCGCATCTCCCGAATCCGCACCAAATACCGGGCCAAACAATCGCCAGCAGCTTCGGTACAAACATCCCAGTCGAAGTCGTCGTAACATTCGTAATGGTCAACTTTCCGCAAATCCCAATTTACACCGGAACCACGCAACATGGGGCCGGATAGTCCCCAGTTAATCGCTTCGGCGCGAGAAATTGTACCGAGTCCTTCAATCCGGCGGCGGAAGATCGGATTGTTGGTGATTAAACGTTCGTATTCGTCAATTTTGGGAACGAAGTAATCGCAGAAATCTTCGCACTTGTCTACCCAACCGTAGGGTAAATCTGCTGCGACTCCGCCGATGCGGAAGTAGTTGTTGTTTACCATGCGGTAGCCGGTGGCTGCTTCCCACAAGTCGAGAATTGGTTCGCGATCGCGCATAGTGTAGAAAAAGGGAGTTTGCGCGCCCACGTCTGCCAAAAACGGCCCTACCCACATCAAGTGGTTAGCAATCCGGTTCAACTCCAGCATGATTACCCGAATGTAACTCGCCCGTTTGGGGACAGCAATATTCGCTAACTTTTCCGGTGCATTGACTGTCACCGCTTCGTTAAACATCCCCGCAGCGTAGTCCCAGCGGCTCACGTAGGGGACATACATGACGTTGGTGCGGTTTTCGGCAATTTTTTCCATGCCGCGGTGTAGATAGCCCAAAACAGGCTCGCAGTCTACTACATCTTCGCCGTCTAGGGTGACAATTAACCGGAGTACGCCGTGCATTGATGGGTGGTGCGGGCCCATGTTGAGCACCATTGGTTCGGTTCTCGTCTCAATTCTTGACATAATAATTGGTAATTGGTAATTGGTTATTAGTTATTAGTCATTGGTCAGTGGTTAGTGGTTAGTGGTTAGTGGTTATTGGTTATTGGTCATTAGCAAAAAACTCTCTAACTGACAACTGACAACTGACAACTGACTATTAAGAGGGCGGGCACGGGGGCACCGCCCCTACCAACTGACTACTGACAACTGACTGCTGACTATTGTTGATTTTTGTTTCGCTTTATAGATTATGAAGGATATCGAGCTATCTGAGAAGGATACCCCTGGATCTGATGTGAGTATTGACAGCTATCACGTTCCAGTTTTGGGTCAAGAATTAATTACGGGTTTAGCTGTTCGTCCGGGCGGGCGCTATTTGGATGCGACGCTTGGGGGTGGCGGACACACTGGTTTGATTTTGGCGGCGGCGCCTGATGTGACTGTGGTGGCGATCGATCGCGATACAGAAGCCATCCGTTTTTGCGGGGCCCGATTTGCCAACTCGCCCGTTGAGTTTTGGCACGGCAATTTTGCCCAATATCAGTCCCCAGATGCCGAATTTGATGGTATTATAGCAGACTTAGGGGTTAGCTCTGCTCAGTTCGATACACCGGAACGTGGCTTTAGTTTTCGCCATCCAGCTCAACTAGATATGCGTATGAACCAGCAGCAATCTTTGACGGCAGAAGAGATTATTAATCACTGGGAAGAAGTTAAACTGGCAGATATTATTTACAAGTACGGCGAGGAACGACTGTCGCGGCGCATCGCGAGGCGGATTGTCGCACAACGTCCTTTTGAAACTACTACAGAGCTCGCAAGCGCGATCGCTAGCACCTTCCCACCCAAGCAGCGCAACGGTAGAATCCATCCAGCCACTCGCACTTTCCAAGCTTTAAGAATAGCTGTCAACTCTGAACTAGACTCTTTAGATACTTTCCTCAAGGTCGCGCCTAAATGGTTGAAACCCGGTGGTAGAATCGGAATTATTACTTTTCATAGTCTCGAAGACAGGCCGGTTAAGCACCAATTGAGAGCGACAGAGTGTTTGCAGGTACTGACAAAAAAGCCGATCGTGCCACAATCCGAAGAACTAGCTAGAAATCCCCGCTCTCGTTCTGCTAAGCTCAGACTGGCAGAAAAATTAATTTGATTCGGTAGTAATGGCAGTAAAGGACGAGATCCAAACCAAGGCGAGGTCAGCTAAGACCGATCCCGGATGCAAGTTCCGAACTTCCTTGTGGTATCACCCGTCATGGCACTGACCTATGAAACCCGAACCCTTCACGCAGATTCGGCTCCGCTGAATCAGAAGAGGGTATTTGACAAGCTAGTTTTAGACCTGATTAATTCGCCTAGGAGTAGGGAATAGCATGAGTCGGGGAGATGGAAGCAAGCTGAAACTAATGGTAGTCGATGACGAACCCGACAACTTGGATTTGCTGTACCGGACGTTTCGACGCGACTTTCAGGTTTACAAAGCAGATAGCGCCCTC
>JAYUGZ010000026.1:0-16035 GCA_043767465.1 Cyanobacteriota bacterium | reverse complement strand
GTTATGCAGCTTGCATTCGCGACTTGGACTACTACCTGCGCTACGCCACCTACGCCATGCTAGCTGGCGACCCTTCCATCCTCGATGAGCGCGTGCTCAACGGTTTGAAAGAAACCTACAATTCCTTGGGCGTGCCCATCGGTTCTACCGTACAAGCAATCCAAGCAATGAAAGAAGTCACCGCCGGTTTGGTCGGTTCTGACGCTGGTAAAGAAATGGGCGTCTATTTCGACTACATCTGCTCTGGCTTGAGCTAAATCTAAGGAAGAAGGAAGTTCGGCAACGGATTCGCTCCACGGATGTAACGGATGTAACGGATGTAACGGATTTCAGCCCGATGAAAGTCGGAAGAAGAAAGTTCGGCAACGGATTCGCTCCACGGATGTAACGGATTTCAGTCCGATGGAAGTCTGAAGAAGGAAGAAAGAAGAAGATTTATTTCTTGCCTCTTTTAACTTTGGACTTATTACCTTTGACTTTGAAAGAAGTCAGGGAAGTTGAGAGTGATTGCTAGACCGTCAAAGGCCAGTCGAGAAAGCCCGACGAGTTTTAACGAGCTAGTTTTGACTCCTAACTCCCTGACTTCAATGTTTAAAAAATCCATCTAAATATCTGTAAACCTACTCAGGAGTTTGTTTCCCATGAGAATGTTTAAAGTGACTGCTTGTGTCCCCAGCCAAACTCGCATCCGCACTCAGCGCGAATTGCAAAATACCTATTTTACTAAGCTGGTTCCCTATGACAACTGGTTCCGGGAACAGCAAAGAATTATGAAAATGGGCGGCAGAATTATTAAAGTGCAACTGGCTACCGGTAAGCCCGGAGCTAATACTGGCTTACTTTAAAATCCGAGAATGGATTGATAGAGGGGCAAGAGGTCGATCGCGACCTCTTTTTTTGTTGCTATGATTGTATAGCGGAAGGAAGTTCGGCAACGGATTTTTTAACGGATGTCACGGATGTCACGGATTAAGGTAATACCATTTTTCTAAAATCGTGCAACACTCTTCGACCCCCCCTAGCCCCCCCTTGCAAAGGGGGGGAACAAGAATACTGTTACATTCTTTTTTAAAATTGGTATAAGTTTGGCAACGGATTTGCTCTACAGATGTCACGGATGTCTGTAATTCTTAAACTAATGACTAATGACTAATAACTAGCCTTCGGCTTTGCCCTAGCGCGAGCATAGTCGAACTACAGGCTAAAATGACTAACAAATAACAACTAACAACTAACAAATAACAACTAACAAATAACAACTAACAACTAACAAATGACTAATGATATTCGACGCTTCATTCCATTTTTTGATCCCAGCGTGTCTCAATGGGCCGCTGAGGCCCGGTGGCTCAGGTGGCTGACTTTTCTGTGCTGTTTGTAGGGCTGACAGCTTTGTTTTCCGCTTCCTATCCCATCGCAAATTCAGAATTTGGAGATGGCCTTTACTATTTTAAACGACAGCTAATCGCAGTGGCGATCGGGCTGGCGGGCTTTAACCTGATGGTTTACTCCCCCCTGCGTTACCTGATGAAAACAGCTCAGTTGGGCATTCTGGTGCTGCTAGGATTACTCTGGTTGACCTTAGTTCCGGGAGTTGGAACCACCATCAACGGGGCGACTCGCTGGATATCTCTGGGCCCGGTGCCGATTATTCAACCTTCTGAGTTGATCAAGCCGTTTTTCGTTCTCCAAAGCGCCCGCATTTTTGGCAACTGGCCCCGGTTGACGAATAAAGTTCGCCTGACTTGGCTGTCAATTTTCGGCGCCATGCTGTTGGGAATTTTGTTACAGCCGAATTTGAGTACCACGGCTTTGTGCGGCATGACTTTGTGGTTGGTGGCTTTGGCGGCGGGCTTACCTTACTTGCAGTTAGGTGCAACGGCGATAGGGGGAATGCTGTTGGCAGTTTTAAGTATTAGTTTTAAGGAATATCAGCGCCGCCGGATTATGTCTTTTCTCAATCCTTGGGCTGATCCAATGCAGGATGGCTATCAGTTGATTCAAAGTCTGCTGGCTGTGGGTTCTGGCGGGATTTGGGGCGTTGGTTTGGGGATGTCGCAGCAAAAGTTATTTTATTTGCCGATTCAGTACAGCGATTTTATTTTTGCTGTGTTTGCTGAGGAGTTTGGTTTGGTGGGAGGTTTCGCGCTGTTGTTGATGTTGGCGGCTTACGCTACTGTCGCTTTGAGGGTGGCGATGCGGGCGCGGAATGTTGAGAGTCAGTTGGTGGCGATTGGGGTGATGGTGGTGATGGTGGGACAGTCGCTGCTGAATATTGGGGTGGCGACGGGGGTTTTGCCGACTACGGGTTTGCCGCTGCCGTTTTTTAGTTACGGCGGTTCTTCGATGGTGGCGAGTTTTTTGTTGTCGGGGTTGCTGATTCGCGTGGCTAGGGAGAGTTCTGAGGCTGAGGTGGTTTCTCTGGATGGCCGCCGGGGACAGTCGGGAAAGCCGAAGTTGCGATCGACCAATGGCAATGCACAAACCGATTAATTTGTCAAGTCATTTCTTAAAGCGCGCGAATTTAAACTAGAAACCGGGTTTTTTAACCAAAATATTTGCTTAAAACTGCAATTTAGGTGAAAAACCCGGTTTCTTTAGCTTTTGCTGGGGTGTCGTGGCGGGCGATCGACTATTTGCGCCCGTCACCCTTATTTGGCGGTTCCTCTGGTTGTTCTTGAGGTTTAGCCGTGATTTGAGTTAATTCTTTTTTGTCTGGTTGTGGTGTTTCTGGAGTTGAGTTAGCCATTGAGTTTTTCCCTAAATAGATGCACCGCTTAATTATATCTTTTCCGGATGCAAATGTATGGCTGTATATAGGGGAATAAAGAGCAACACATAATTTTCATGCCATCCGATGGGAGCTTTAATATTAGACAGCGTTGTGTAGATGCAAATTGCTGTCGCTTGCTATACTGCTTGAGGGTTGCAACCAAACAAATCGGAGGTGGACGCAAAAACACCTTTGTTAAGAATTAAATGCCGATCGCCATCTCGACTGATTAACCCTTGCTGCTGCAATTTTCCCAACATTCGCGTTACTGTTACCCGCGTCGTGCAAATCGCATTAGCAATATCTTGATGTGTCAATCGGATGCTCAAACGAGTTCCCTCAACCACAGGCTGACCGAAGTCCTGTTGCAATAATAGCAGAAGCTGATACAAACGATCTTCTACTCGGCGCTGTCCGGCGATCGCCAAAATTGATTCCATTTGCCGCAGCCGCCGTACCATTTGAGGCAGCAACTCGTGAGCCAATTGAGGAGAAGCTTCGATTTCCACCATAGAATACCACATCAAGTAAACATCAGATGTCGCCGTAGCTCGGTAAGTCTGCAAGCTTGTCAACCACAAACCGAAACACATCGAAGGCCCCACCCAACCCAAAAGTCCTTCTTCCCCGCTTGGATAAAGGGTACTCAGTTGTGCTAAGCCTTGACAGACGCGCCAAAGGCCTTGTGGCATTAAAGGAATGGTTTCACCCTTGGCATAAAAATGCAAGTTTCGAGTTGCTCCGGTGTTATGCTGGACTTCCGCTAAAAGTGCTTTGGATGTTGGTGGCATATCCGTTATTTCCAGCTAAAAAACAATGGTCTGAGACCTAGCGATCTCACTCTAGCCTACCAAGGTAAAGGTTTGGTAATCGTCAGGTTAGCGGCAAGATAAGCTTTAGCCATCAGTTGTTAGTTGTTAGTTGTTAGTTGTGAGTTGTGAGTTGTGAGTTGTGAGTTGTTAGTTGTTAGTTGTTGTTAGTTGTGAGTTGTTAGTTGTTAGTTGTTGTTAGTTGTTAGTTGTTAGTTGTTATGCCAAATTTGAAAAAAATTGCTAACTAAATGTAGATTTAGCGCTATCTGTGTAGTAGGGAAACGGCAGTGCCGTTTGCGGCTCGGTAAGTGCGACATAAAAAATGGTATAACCTTGAGAAGTGGAGCCATTTTTTTTTAAATTGGTATTGGTAGTTGGGAGTTAATTTATAGAAGTTATAACCTGATTGGTTGCAGGCTGTATTGGGCAAAATAAATTCAATCCTTATTCTGGCTTTTAAAATACAAATTTGTTTTATAACTCCGACAAAAAAGTAGTTTTATACGCTAGCTATATGGCTATCGGTGCGCAGTGCACACCCTACATATACAGATTGGGCGCCCAGGAATGTATTTTCAATAATCGATCGCACTTCCAGACCAGCCGAGTCAACTGCTGCCCAGAAGCTGCGACAACCTTATAAAATAGTTTAAGGAAGTATCAAAAGACAAAAATAAGGTTTTTCATGGCCGATCAATTAATTCGCGCTACAGCGGCAGACGGCGGAATTCGCGCTGTAGCCGTCATTACCACTCGCCTCGCCGAAGAAGCAAGAGGGCGACATCAGCTCTCCTACGTCGCTACAGCCGCCCTGGGCCGCACGATGTCAGCGGGGCTGTTACTCGCTTCCAGCATGAAGCGGCCCGAATCGAGAGTCAACATTCGCATCAAAGGAGATGGGCCCCTAGGCGGACTTCTGGTTGATGCAGGACTTGACGGCACGGTTCGAGGTTATGTGACCAATCCAGGCGTGGAATTGCCGCCCAATGCGATCGGCAAACTTGATGTCGGCGGAGCCATCGGTGACGGCTATTTGTACGTGGTGCGGGACGCAGGATACGGATTCCCTTACTCAAGTACGGTAGAATTGGTCTCCGGCGAAATTGGGGACGATCTGACTCACTATTTGGCAACCTCGGAGCAGACTCCTTCGGCTCTAGTTTTGGGGGTGTTTGTGGGTGCTGATGGGGTGCAAGCTTCTGGGGGCGTGCTGTTGCAGGTTCTGCCGAAGGCGGCAACGGATGAACAACTGGTGCAAACTCTAGAATCTAGAGTGGCTGCACTGTCGGGATTTACGCCGTTGCTACGATCGGGCAAAACGCTGCATCAGATTCTGGAAGAGTTACTGGGTGATATGGGCCTGGAAATTTTTCCCGAAACTCAAATGGTGCGTTTTCACTGCGGCTGTTCGTTCGATCGAGTTTTGGGAGCTCTGAAAATGTTGGGCGAGGCGGAACTCCAAGACATGATCGAAAAAGATGGCGGGGCTGAGGCTACTTGCCATTTCTGTAACGAGGTTTACAAGGCTAACACCGACCAACTTGCGGAACTGATCGGCGATTTGCGATCGAACTCGGGTTCTTGAGAGGATAATGTGTAATTGGCGATCCTGGAGTGCGAGTTGAGGATCGAGGCCTTGACCAATTGCCAATTACACATTATCAATTACCTAATCACAAAATTTTGAATTTTGCGATGAGGCGATACTTGCGATCGGCAGTCTGTCGCCTCCAGGAGCAACTAAAAGTGATGAATTTATTCTATAGAGCAGTTAATAGCAGCGATCGCAGTTGGGAAATAACTAAGACTGGCTGGTTGTTGTTTGTGGTAAGCAGTATATGAGTCAAGATCGCAAAACACCAGGCCGTTGGTCTGCATCAGAATCCTTGGAGCAAACAAAGGATATTTCATCGCTAGTGCCACTTCCAGCCAGGAAAAACCGCGCTGAGCGACTTAGAGAACTCCGAGAATTAGTTACTTCGGGAAAACTGCCGGGAGGGCATCTGGAACAGTCGTCAAAAGAGTCTGGAGAAAACTTGCAGCCACCGGGGGAACGCAATCCGCTGTGGCGGAGCTGGTCGAATAAGTGGCAGTTTTGGCTGGCGGTGAGTTTGATGCTGTTGGTTGGTATGGGTTTTGTGGCAATTTCGTCTTTGCTCAACCTGACCTCGGAGTCGAATTGCTCGAAGATTTTTTGGCCGACGGCTTCTGCTAACGATCGCTTTTTTTGCGCTCAGGAAGCCGCTAGCAAGCGGACGGCCGATGATTTGCTCCGGGCGATCGAATTAGTGAATGCTTTGCCGCCAGACCACCCGCTGCGACCGAGAATTAACGGTCAAATCGAGGCATGGTCGCAGGATATTCTCAGGTTGGGAAATGCTAGCTTCCAAGAAGGAAAGATGGATGAGGCGATCGCGATCGCCCGCAAGATTCCTCAAGACGTTCCCGCTTACCCGACTGTGGCAAAGCAGATTGAAAAGTGGCAGTCTACATGGAACGATGCAGAGAAACTTTACCGCACGGCCGAAGACCATTTGCGTCAGGAAGAGTGGGCGCTGGCTTTTCGCCAAGCAACTCTATTGTTGGATTCGGGAAATACTTTCTGGGAATCGACTAAGTACGAGGAATTGACTAAGGCAATTGGGGCGACCAAGGCTGAGGGCAATAAGTTGGTAAAAGCCCGGAATAAAGCCTCGGAGGGAGGGCTGGATAATCTAGTGACGGGGATTAAACTGGCTCAGGGAATTGAGCAAAAAAGTTATTTGTATCAAGCTGCCAATAAGCTGATCGCGGAATTTAGCAAAAAAATTATGGGTATCGCCCAAAAACGCTTGCAGGCAGGGGATTGGCAACAGGCGATCGCGATCGCTAACAAGATTCCGGAGGCGGCAAATCTCAAGGAACAAGTTCAAGATTTTAACGAGTTGGCGGCGGCTACTGCTCAGGCTTTGACTGGCTCTGTTGAAGGTTTGTCTAAGGCGGTCGAGATTGCTCAAAAGTTGAATTCAAGCCGCCCTCTGTACAAACAAGCTCAAGATTTAGTCGGCCGCTGGCAGCAAGAAATGGCTGATGTCAAAGTTTTGGATTTGGCAAGCAGGATGGCGGCGCCCGGAGGAGTTAAGGATTTGAGGGCTGCGATCGCCCAATTGCAAACAGTCCCGGAATCAAATCCCCGATCTAGGGAAGTTCGCACTCAAATTGCTCGCTTGAGCCGTCAAATCGAGCTGCTGGAAGATAGTCCGTACCTGCAAAGAGCTAACGATTTGGCGACTGCTGGCGATCCGAATGCTCTAGAGGCTGCCGTTGCTCAAGCGTCTCGGATCGGTCAAGGTAGGGCGCTTTACGGGGAAGCTCAGGGCAAAATTCAAGCTTGGATCGAGAGGAGACAGCGGCTTCAAGACCAGCCGTTTTTGGAAAGAGCTCAGCAGCTAGCGGCTAGGGGTAATTTGGCGGAGGCGATTGAGATGGCGCGCCGGATTCGATCGGGAAGGGTGCTTTATGACGAAGCTCGATCGAACATTCGCCATTGGGAAGCTCAATTTCAGGGCGAGCAAGGTTTGCAGAGCGCCCGTCAAGCTGCCCGAGCGGGGACTTCGGAGGCTTTGCAATCGGCGATTTCTCTGGCAAGTCAGGTACCCGATTCGAGTTCGCTCCGCTGGCAGGCGAGCGAGGCGATTGAGGAGTGGAGCCAGCGAATTTTGGCGATGGGTGTGGAACAGTCGTCGTCGGATCTGGCTGGGGCGATCGCAACTTTGAAGAAGATTCCCTCGGGAAATCGGGCTTTTGAGCAAGCGCGATCGCAAATTCAAATTTGGGAGCAGTCGCTGAATCCTCCGGCTGCTGAGTCTCCCCCTCCTGTTCCCCCGGAAACTGAGCCTCCGAGCAGGCCTTCGAGCCGTTAGGTTATGCCATTTTCGATCATCGATTTTGGATTTAGGATTTTTGTATCGAAGTTTTCCGTAGGGTGTGTCGCCCCAGACCATCTTCAAGAAAGACCTACAATCTAATAGCGATGCACCTGGGAAATTCAAGGGCCAGGAAGGAAACAAACCAACATTTTTTATAATGGTATAAAAATGATGCAACAGTATTTCCCAGGTGCGTCGCCCTTAGATTGTCGATTGAATATAGAAATTTTTGATCGCGACACACCCTACAAATATTTCTTCCCTCTTCCTTCTTCCCTCTTCCTTCTTCCCTCTTCCTTCTTCCTTCAATTAAACATCGGCCGGATTGAGGTGCATCATTGCCCAAGTGGTGTAAGTGCCGATCGGACTCCAGAGTATATAAGGCATCAATAACAAGGTCGCCGCTTCAGAAACTTGCAACACACTTAAAGCTAGCATCACGCTTAAAATAGCGCCCGTTCCGCCGATAATTGTGCCGACTTTTAGGCTCCTAAGTTTACACATAACCGACGTGTAAGACATGGTGACTATTTCTAAAAGCAGGTATAAACCCATTCTCAGCCAAGTTTCCTGAGTTCCCGGTGCTTGTTCCCAAACAATCACTGCTGACCAAGCTCCACAAATAAAAATTACTGTCCAAATCAGGGGAATTGCTTTTTCAATTACTAACCATCTCGGACGCAGCAAGCGGTTGAACCATTGGATGTCGCTGGGTGCAATGATATTAGCGGCTAAACCTACTAAAAGAACGACTCCTCCAATTACCATCCAGGATTTAATCATTTCTCTACCTTTGGCTAGATTTACGGCTGAGATTAAACAGATATTTTAGGTAAGTCCGGCGCTAAATACATCTGTATCTAGTCTGAGATTTATAATTCATAGGTAAGTTAGACTTATTAAAAAAAGTAAATTTATTACCTACACAGTCCTGGATACAGAACCTAATGATGTAGGGTGCGCACTGCGCACCTTACCGCTATAAGTCGCGCTTAGCCTTGCAACTTTGGAGGCTAACCGAGTCGGTGATGCTGTTCTAATTCTAAACTAGCGTCATCATCTTTTCTGGGAACCAGAAGCGTATTTTCGCTGCTGGGTTGCAACACTGCTTTAATTACTTGGAGAAAACGGTTGGGTTTTTTAGCTTGACCGTTGAGAGTGCGACGGTCTTTCACTTTTTGAGAAAGGTGTCGCATCACAGATAAATCTAGTTCGTCGATGAAATGGTCTGCTATACGTTCTCCCATTAAATCTACAGCTTCCGAATACTGTTCTGTTAGCGTTTCTATAGCATCATAAGCTTCGTCAGCAACTTGACTTGCTACTGTTTTATTTTGGTCGCCTGATGTCTGGGAATTGCTGCGGCGCCGGTCTAAAAGACTTTGGTATTCAGCAATGCTCATTCCCAAATTATAAATGTGGTGGTGAGCATGATCCATCAAATCTACTTCACTGGGATAGAAGAAACCGCGAGTGCTGTTGATGGCGTGCAGTTTTGCCCAACGCCGCAGAATAGTCTCATCTTGCAGTTGGTATCGCTCCAACATTTGAGCTGTGTTCAGCTCTACTTCTGGCGTAACTTTGAAATCGCTCATCGGTAAATCCTCGCTGGTGAGTAGATGAATAAACTTGAAAACTAGAATCTGTGATTTGGGTGCAGTCTGAAATTGACGATAAATCCTTTGACGGCATTACCGAAAAGCGAGCCCGGCGTGCCCCTGGCTTTAGACATGGGGAGGAAGTCGGCTGCGACGACCGTCGCCTTGAAATTTCCGTCTTCAAAACGCATAGCTATACCCATCTTTCTTGTGAATTGGACTGCAATATTTATGACTAATGCCTGCCACTCTCCCAGACTTAACTACGATATCAAAACTACCTGAAGCGCGACAGAGAACCCGCCCTACATAAGAGCCGACTTTTTTGCCTGCGGTAACGGTTGCACTGACAATATCGCCAGTCTGAAACCCTTTGTGGATTTGCACTCTGGATTTGTGCCGTGTAGGAAAGCCATACTTGTTTGTACCACACATTTGTCGTGTCCCATGCCCTTTTGTCATAATTAACAACGGCTTTGAGGTTAAGACTTCGAGCGTCTCAACATTACCAACACACGCAGCATCAAGCCAGTGCGATTTTGGTAGTCCTAGTCGATTCCTGTTAAATTTGGTTTGTCCCCCCGTACCAGTAGTAACGGGCAATCCCGTCTCAGTGAGTGCGTTGAACAATGCCCATCGGGTTGAGTTGACCGCAGTCGCATCTTTGAGTGGTAGTTTTGCCTGTTTGAGAATGCGATGCGAGCAAGTCTGGTTTAGTCGTTAGAAATACTTGAACATCCTGATTGCCTTTCTTTTGATTGCAATCGTGACAGGCAATCGTCAAGTTAGAAACCCTGTCGGAGCCACCTCTTGATTTGGGCTGAATGTGTTCGATTTCAAACGATACATTTTCCACTGAACAGTAAGCGCACTTTCTGTTCCACTTGCTTAATAGGTACTCGCGCACCTCATACCCGCATAATTCTCCTTGTTGATACAGAACGCCTGAAATTTCAGGGTTTTGCATGAGTTGTAAGTCGAACCGTACTAGCTCTTGAACAATGCTGGCAATGGGTGCAAATTGCATCAACTTGCGAACCCATGTGAGCGTTGTTTCTACTCGATGTTGCAAGGATGGAGCTAACCAACCATCAGGACGGGTGCGATTGAGGAATCGCGCCTGACGATACCGAGTCTTGCGATTGCGTCTTCCTCGTCTTAGTTGGCGGCGAGACAGCAGTGCTTCTTTAATCTGTTGTCCCCGATGTTGTAGTTCGGCTCCGAAGATTATTTTGTCGCCCTGCTTGATGGCAATACCAGTAGTTTTGGAGCCTGGTTCTAGCTTGATCTCCAACGGCTCAGGACTTGCATCAACCTCTTTATTCAAAATAATTGTGAAGGGGAATCGCCTGAAGACAGACGCTTTACCCGCTTTCAGCAATGACCTTGCTACTCCTGGTTTACAGGGTGATAGCGATCGCCCTTTCGTGTCTAGAACAAAAATAAAATTAGACATTTTTGCGTCCTTTCTACTTGCGTGTAATGTGAGCCTCGGCAATGTTTAATGAGCTTGTTCGGCTAAAAGCACTGTCTTAACCCGTTAGAACTGTTTAACTTTTAGCGACAGAGCGACGAACTGGCTACGTATTCGTCGGTGTCATGACTCAATAAACGTAGTCCTCTAAGGACGCGAGCCAGGGGAAGGTTCGGCTTGCTCCATACCGCTCGAAGAGTCGGACAGGCTACAAACCCCTAGATGAGAGCTATGGGGTTCCTGACGGAAGTCTTGCGGGCATTTGCGGGCCGCCGATCGCGCGATCGAGTGAGAAGATGTCAGGGTAGCGTACTTTTGGGCTTGGTCTCGATCGCATCCGGGAGCAACTGCACTGGGTTAATAATATAGCTAATTTCTTGTTTTCACAACCGTTAAAAATAGTAAAGTTTAATTTTTTGGCTTGAATTGTTAGTAATATTGAGTTATACTGCTCACTGTTACCGTGCCATTTAGTAGTTTTAGTAGTGGCCAACGAGATTCTTAGTATGCCTGTATACGATTATTTTTGTTCCAGCAACAACCAGCAGCTAGAAGTTTCGCACAGCATGAACCTGGAAGTTGCGACTTGGGGTCAACTGTGCGATGTCGCTAAATGCGAACCTGGGGACACTCCCGCAGATGCTCCAGTACGCCGTTTGCTGAGCGCTCCGAGGTTACTGAAGCCAACATCCGACACCGATTACAAAAATTCTGGTTTCACCAAGTACGTGAAGCGAGATGAAGGAGTTTATGAAAATGTTACGGCGAAAGATGGTGAAAGCCGTATTGTCAATCGAGATGGTAAGGCAATTTAAGCGTCAAAATCCACAATAATCAAGTTTTCAGGTAGGGAAACGGTACTGCCGTGTCCTATGTTTCACTTGCATAAATTTTTGATTGATACAAAAACCGCAGATGTATAGCAGATAAACAGAGATCAACGCAGATGCCTTTCAAGATGGTTTGGGAATGAATGCAATTCAAGTCTAATGCCAACGGCAAAAATACGATCAACAATCTGACATCATCTTATTTACCAAACCAATCTTTCATTTTTTGCTGTGCTTGTGCTTTAGTTTCAGCATTAATGTAGACTGAAACAGTGGCGATAGCCGCCAGCAAAACTCCTAAATCGTCGGTAAATCCGATGCCGACTAATATATCTGGAATCGCATCGACAGGAGATATAAAATAGGTCAAAGCTCCAACAACAACCGTTTTCGCCCAAGCCGGCACGTTGGGATTTTGAGCCGTGTAATAAAGCATTAAAGCTTTTTCAACTACTTCTCTGCCTGCGCTTAAAGCGAATTTTTTAAGTTTCACCCAAAAAGTTTCATCTGAGTAGTCTATTTGCGGATTACTGAAGTTTGTGGTGGTTCTTTTGGGGTCGATCAAATCGAGAGGAATACCCTTATTTTTGAGCTGCGAAACATCAGCATTAAAGGATGCTGAAGCCTGATTTTGATTTGGCCCAGCTTCCCGTATTTGTTGAATGTCTGCGATGGATTCCTGCATGGCTTGGATTTGCAAGTCGGAAACCGCCAGCAGTTTTTTCCCCGATTGAATCGCCTCGCTTTCTCCGGGATGCAGTGTTTTATTTGCCCAAGCAATGCTGATTAAAAAATACATGACTCCCAAACGCAGCGGTTCGGCTGACTGACTGATTGTTTGCAAACAGTCGCCCAGAGATGGGGGAGTTGCTGTGTAGGATTGAATTTGAGCCTTGGCTGAGTCGGAAAACTTGTCTAAATTTATGGTTTTAAACAGTAGATTTAGTTCGTCAATATCAATGGAACCGTCGGTGGCTGCGATCGCAAATAAAGCTCCATAGAAAGCTAAAAGTTCAGTTTCCGAGGATGTAGCAAAAATATCTTTTTCGGACATGATGCAACTGAGCTTGATAACGACGATCTCGATCGTATCACAAAATTCACCTCCTATCGATCGCAAAAACCGGCAATAATCTTAGAGGGTAGGACAAAATGGAGAATTTTTGATGAAAGTTGCGATCGTCGGCTGCGGTTATGTGGGTACTGCGACAGCCCGACATTTACAAGGTAAGTCTGATTGTACCGTGACTGCGACAACTACGACGGCGAGCCGAGTTAGTGAATTGGAGGGTGTCGCCCAGCGGGTGGTTGTAGTCAAGGGAGATGATGCAGGGGCGATCGGCTCTTTACTACAAGACCAAGATGCTGTTATGCTGTGCGTCGGTGCTCCAAATCCTCATGCTTATCGGGAAAGTTACTTAGAGACTGCGATAACTTTGGTATCGGTTTTACAGCAAATACCGACAGTCAAGCAGGTGATTTATACGGGTACTTATTCAGTATATGGCGACTGTCAAGGTAAACTGGTAAACGAAGATTCGCCCGCCCGGCCAGCCAATCCCAACGGTGAAATTCTCGCCGAAACCGAACGAGTTTTATTAACAGCATCGAGTCCCAATCTGCAAGTTTGCATTCTGCGGTTGGGTGGCATTTACGGGCCAGGGCGAGAATTAGCTAAAAGCTTTGGAGGCTGGGCTGGGAGCACTCGTCCGGGCGCGGGGGAAGATGTGACAAATTGGGTGCATCGGGATGATATTGTTGGGGGATTGACCTTTGCATTGGACAATAGATTGCAGGGGATTTACAATTTAGTCGGGGATGTGTCGCTGTCTAGTCGCGAATTACTCGATCGCATTTTTGAAAGTAACAATCTACCGAAAGCTACTTGGGATACATCTGTGAGCAGCGTGCGGCCGTATAATGCGAGGGTATCGAATCAAAAGATTAAGGCGGCTGGTTATCAGTTTGTTCATCCTGAAATTACGGAGTTTTAATCAATCTCGACTGAGATTATTGCCGCTAAAAAAAGAATTTGCAGTCAGGACTTTAGTCCTCATAATTTTAATATGACTGAAGTCCTGACTGCAAAATAAATTATAATTATTGACGCGGACTCGCTCTGACTGACAGATGAAGGAATGCGAATCAAACGTGACCAGAACTAATAGTAGATGCACCTATTAAAAATTATCTGCCATCCTTTACAACCGCTGAAACAAATCCATCCGATAGCGTTTGTGATGGCGCGCTAAATCTAGCATCAAGAAACGTTTTCGCGGGTCGCCAAGATGTTTCAAATACTTGGTAGAGTCTTGGATAAAAGTATTATGAACAATCTCGCCATTCAGGATAAAACTTTCTACTGGAAACCGATAATGAACCATCAAGAGATAACCTCCAGGAAGTAAGCTATCAATAATCTTTTCCTTGGTTTCGCGGAGGTCTTCAGTTGTCAAATAATAGCCGACTTCTGAGACTAAAATCAAATCAAACTTCTTTGTTGGGAACTGCTGGGGTATCTGCATCTTCTCAAACTGTACCTGTGGGAGTTCGGCGCAGCGTTTCCGTGCTTCTTCTAATCCTACCTCCGAACAATCTATGGAAAGCAGTCTGTCACACTTTGGCGCTAGTTGCTGCGTAATTACACCGATAGCACATCCGATTTCAAAAGCATTTTTGAATCGGACTTTTGGCAAAGCTCTAATAGTTGCTCGGAATTTACTAATTTCATAAGAACTCGATGTGTATCCCCAAGGATCGGGACTCCCTTGGAAGGTTTCATCAAAAAAACTGGAGGGTACTGATTCATTCTGTGAAGGCTTCATACTGAATCTCTGTAAGTTAAATTATCTCTAACTAAATATACCAAAAATGTCATCGCATATTTGCCGATCTTCGGAAATTTTGCTTTGATGTGCGATCGATTTTGACACTATTATATTTTGCCCTTAACCCAAGTCCTAAAGGATTTCAGCAAAGCCATTTCTCCCATCGTTTGAGTGCGAGTGAAAAACCCAGCCATTTCCGCTGCTGATACAAAGGGAAAAGCAATACTAAAGTCGCGCTCAATATATTCTGTCTCTACCAACTGATAAAATTTCAAAACTCGCCCGTTATACAACCAGAGTTCGGGAACGCCAAGTGCTGAGTAAATGGCAAACTTATTAATTGAACTGTTGGTAATATCTATTTCAATTGCTAAATCAGGTGGCGGGGCCGTTTCTAAATCCAGTTCTCGCCTGTCTCTGACCGCTGGTTCACTTTGGATATAATAACAGTTATCTGGTTCTATGCCTTTTTTGGCATTTTTGAGTTTGAGAGTAGTTGAGCCAGCACTTTTAATTTCAATGTCGAGTTCTTCTGCTAAAATGAAAATGAAACGATGAAAGTGAAGTTTATAACTTTCATGAAGGTATGAAGGAGTCATGATTTCTAGCATACCCTCATCGTAAGCTATGCGATAACCTCGCTTATCGCCTATTTCTTGGAGCAAGGTTTCAAAGGTTCGCCAGCTAATATTTTCTAGAAGTCTTCTCTGTTCGGCTAAACTTGAAGTGGTAGCAATCATCTCAAAATCTCCTTGAGCTGAGAAAACTCTAGTTTTATTGTACCGCAGGCAAAGTTAGTTCCAAAAAGGGCTATTTCCTACGGTATACCTGCGCTTCACGCTCTTTTTTTACCTGGCAGATGCAGGCGGATGAACGCGGATGGACGAAAGGGCGATCGCACTTGACTTAGGTTGTGTTAAATCTTATTTGATGACACCGCTAATTCTTTCTCTTCTTCCCAAGACAGCGATCTTTGAAGTTCTCCTGATACTATAAATGTTTGGGATGCCAACAGTGCAGTCTCTAAATTCACACACATTTTGGCGGAATAATTGCCTTCTTGTCCGCCGACAACTAGCTTTTCTATTGCATCTGGTTTTGATGGATCTACTAAATTATAGAAGCTAACGTTATCCAAAGTTACGTTAACAATATATTTGCCGGATTCACCGCCACCAATACTCATATAACACTCGTCATCCGCACCCAAGGTAACTAAAGTTTTACTTTTCCCATTTAACTCGCGGATGGCTTGTTTTATTTGATTCCAAGTAGGACTTTCTATTAAGTCACCTTCATCCTGGTTGCCAACCCAATTTTCTGCTGATAGGTTTAATACAAACATTATTGCCTCCTTCTATTTGGCGGTTGAACGGTTATTGTCTTACTTCCACTGGGAGTAATAATTTCTAATTTTTCTATATTTAACTGCCAAGCCATAGAGTTTACTCCACCTCTTAAGCCGCAGGCGGCACAAAGTTCGCGATCGCAAATTAAACGTGCTTTACCTCCTCTAATGCCCGCATCGGCTGCTTGTTGAAAAGCATCGGCTTCAGCATGGGTTTTGGTGATAGGATTGACATTAAAAGTTATTTGCCGACGATTGGGGTTGCTGCCAGAGTTGATGCCAAAAAAACTTTGACCAGCTATTTCTAGTTTAGCTATGGTTGATTTATCGGTTTCGCTGCCAGCCGGTGATAAACCGAGGCTTTGTCTATAGAACCCATTTGACATCTAAGAAGAGGGTGCAAGCCTTCTAATCATCAGCCTAATAAAACAAAGGTTGAGCTTGGCAGTCGCCGCTGTCAAACT
>JAYUGZ010000025.1:0-2525 GCA_043767465.1 Cyanobacteriota bacterium | reverse complement strand
CAGCTAAAATTAGAAGGGCGCAGCGAGGAAATATTGCTCGATTACCGCTTGACTCTGATTGACGCGATCGCTCATCTGTGCGAGATGTACAGGCGATCCATTCCGAAAGAGACATCTCAAGTTCAGTTGAGAGTTGACAGTTGACTGCTTGAGGGCGACCTCTACCTGGAATTCCGAGGATTGAAGTAATGAATAGTCTGATTTTAATTTCTCCCTACAAGGGTTCCGGCTTTAAACCAATTCTTTGTGGTAAAAGGAAGAAGCAAGAAGGAAAAATTTAGCAAATAAGAAAGGAGAAGAGAGTCGCCATGGCGATCGTGACGCTCAAATTATTATAAAATAACAAAGAACAGCGGATTTAAGACAAATAACAACTACAACTAATATCTGACAACGAATACTCAATATAGAAGAAAGTTCATGAGTCCTCTAAAAAAAACCTACGTTCTGAAGCTCTACGTTGCCGGTAATACTCCCAACTCAGTACGAGCTTTGAAAACCCTAAAAGACATCCTAGAACAAGAATTTCAAGGAGTCTACGCCCTGAAAGTCATCGACGTTCTCAAAAATCCTCAGCTAGCAGAAGAGGACAAAATTTTGGCAACTCCAACGCTGGCGAAAATCCTGCCGCCGCCGGTGCGAAAAATTATTGGCGATTTGTCCGATCGCGAGAAAGTTCTGATAGGATTAGATTTGCTATATGAAGAACTTCGCGAAGAAGACCTGAATTCGTAAGATAATCAGGTGACAGTAATTAGTCAGCGGTCAGCAGTCATTAGTTATTGAGCAAGAGCCAAAACTAAAAGCTGAGTATAAAGACTCATGAGCTGCGGTTAATGAGTGACAACTAAAGAATACTGAGAGTTGACAAAAATCGACATGAATGAAATTAGTCAAACGGTGCAACCAGAAGGATTTGTAACGGCAGGAGTCGAGAAAATTCGCACGATGATTGAGGGTTTCGACGACATCAGTCACGGCGGAATGCCGATCGGCAGAACCACCCTAGTCAGCGGCACCTCAGGAACCGGAAAAACATTATTTGCCGTACAATTCATCTATAACGGAATCACTCATTTTGACGAACCTGGAGTGCTCGTAACTTTTGAAGAATCTCCGGCAGATATTATTAAAAATGCTTGCAGTTTCGGTTGGGATTTGGCACGGTTAATCGATGAAGGCAAGCTATTTATTTTAGACGCTTCCCCCGATCCCGAAGGTCAAGATATCGTCGGAAACTTTGATTTATCTGCCTTGATCGAGCGAATTCAGTACGCCATTCGCAAGTACAAAGCCAAGCGCGTTTCTATCGATTCCGTGACAGCAGTATTTCAGCAGTACGAAGCTGCATCTGTAGTGCGCCGAGAAATCTTTCGCTTAGTGGCGCGCCTCAAACAAGTAGGCGCAACTACAGTGATGACTACCGAACGAGTCGAAGAATACGGCCCGGTGGCGCGGTTTGGAGTCGAAGAATTTGTGTCGGATAATGTAGTAATTGTTCGCAACGTATTGGAAGGGGAACGCCGCCGCCGCACCATCGAAATTTTGAAGTTGCGGGGTACAACCCACATGAAGGGCGAATATCCTTTTACGATGACCAATGACGGCATTAATATTTTCCCCTTGGGGGCGATGCGATTAACTCAAAAGTCTTCTAACGTGCGCGTTTCTTCCGGCGATAAAACTCTCGACGAGATGTGCGGCGGCGGTTTCTTTAAAGACTCGATTATTTTAGCTACGGGTGCGACGGGAACCGGCAAAACGCTGTTGGTGAGCAAGTTCTTGCAGAATGCTTGTATGAACGGCAATCGGGCACTACTTTTTGCCTATGAAGAGTCGCGGGCTCAGTTGTTCCGCAATGCTTATTCTTGGGGCATTGATTTTGAGGAAATGGAACAGAAAGGATTGCTGAAACTGCTGTGCACTTACCCGGAATCTGCGGGTTTGGAAGACCATTTGCAGATGATTAAATCAGAAATTGCTGAATTCAAACCTTCTCGAATTGCCATAGACTCGCTTTCGGCTTTAGCTAGAGGTGTCAGCAATAATGCTTTCCGGCAATTTGTGATCGGGGTGACTGGCTTTGCGAAGCAGGAAGAAATCACTGGCTTTTTCACGAATACCAGCGACCAGTTTATGGGTTCTAATTCGATTACGGACTCCCATATTTCTACGATTACTGACACGATTATCATGCTTCAGTATGTAGAGATTCGAGGCGAAATGTCGCGGGCAATTAATGTGTTTAAGATGCGCGGTTCGTGGCACGACAAAGGGATTCGGGAATATACAATTACTGAAAATGGCCCGCAAATTAAAGATTCGTTCCGCGGTTACGAACGGATTATCAGCGGTTCTCCGACTCGGATTACGGTTAATGAGAAGAGTGAGTTATCGCGGATTCTTCAGGGTGTGCAAGGTCAAAAGGATGACGATATTTGATCTTGAACAGTATGCTTGTAGGTGGCGCGGCGCGCACCGCGCACCGCTGTGGTGTGAGTTCGCCCAAACAGCCATCACTTTTT
>JAYUGZ010000024.1:0-6291 GCA_043767465.1 Cyanobacteriota bacterium | reverse complement strand
GATCGCAGTTTCCGGTTCTACTCCCGAAGGAAGTGAGCCTTCTAGTTCCACCCTCCGTGCAAACAAATTGCCATCGATCCCCAAAGGTGCAGGCCCGCCGGTCAAAGGTTGACGTATCCGGCTCAGCAATCCCACCAGCGGATTCGTGTCTTTCCAGAGGTCTGCTATTTCTTGTTGCAGGGTTTTGTCGTCCGTCGGTAAAACTTCTTTGTGCAGTTCGGCTTCCACGCGATCGCTGGCTTCTGTGGTCATCACATCGCGCATGATGCGATACACTACTTCGGTAATGTCGCGGGCATCAAAAATGTCCTCTAAGTGACCGTTTACCATCACTTTTTCCAAAAACGGCATATCCTTAGAGGCGATCGGAACTGCCGATCCTTCTTGGTGCAGGGACTTAGGAGGATTCGTCTCCATTTTCTGCAACAGTTTGCGACCTTTTTCGGTTAAATCAGCTTCTTGAAATGCCACTAAAGGCGGCAATAACTCAGTTCCTCCGTAAGGCTCTCCACTAAACTCCGCTTTGATAAATTCCCTTTGGTTGAGGTAGTCCAAGTGACCCAGCAATTCCGCTTCCGCCACATCTCGACCGACATACTCCTCGGCTGCATTCCTAATTTCCGACTCTCCCCTGCCGTTGCCGCTGCCAATCTGTTTGAGCAAAATGTAAGTCAGGTCGTCTCTGATTGGAATGGTCATCAAAACCTCCTAGGTTAATATCCGGTAAAGACCAAGTAAAAAAAAATTTTTTACTTGCTAAAATTGTGATAATTACTACTTAAAAACATTGAAGTCTAAACCAGACAAACAAGAATCTCTCAGCAGGTGGAAGTTGCTAAAATTAAGTGTCGGTTAGAATCTTCCTTTAGGTAGATTTACGCAAGTAAAGCAGCGTCTACTGTTGGTACTAGATGGAAAAGCCGCCGCCACTCTTCAAAGCAGAAATTAAGGTAGGATAGTTGATTCGCAAGATTTTTCCTACTTATCGGCTCTTGTTGTCAAAGCAGACGCAACCTTAGGGGGTAAGTTGGCAATTCGATCGGGTATCAGTAAAATTATGGAGATGCTATCATCGATCGAATGGTGCAGTCTTTGCTTCAGTAAAGCACCGATATTGTACAATCGGGCTAGACCGCAGACGGGCCGTCTGAGACCTACCAATACGAGCCAATCTATTTCAAGTGCCGGAGCGCCACTTGAAGAGTGCCTCGGGTACAACTTTTACGATCGTTTTTTGATCGGCATTATTTATGAATTACCCTCATTGGAATAAGAATTTGGAATCTTCGTCTTTAAATAGCGCTCCACCGGCGGTTGACAAGCGTCCTCTAGTTTTGGCTGTAGACGACAATCACGACAACTTAGAGCTGCTGACCCAAATACTCGATTTATTCGGCTGCGAGTGCGTGGGAGTCGTTGACGGGTACAGCGCTCTGTCAGCAGCAGTTGATCGACCTCCCGACCTGATCGTACTCGACATTTGCCTGCCGGATATAAACGGTATAGAATTAGTCAAGCGCATCAAACAAAATCCTAAGCTCAGACATATTCCGATTGTGGCCATCACAGCACTAGCAAAAACAGAAGACCGCGATCGCATTCTCCAAGTCGGCTGCGTCGCATACCTTTCCAAACCTTTTAACATCAAGGATTTAGAACAAATTATCCGCCAACACCTCAACAATCAGCCGCTTTTGGTTGAGTTTTAGACTTTTGACTAGCATCGCGAACTTGAGGTGCAGACTCCAAAATTGCGATCGTCCCGGTGCGGCCTGTCTGGAATGTCGCATCGCTGAACAAATCAATCACTCCCACACCCAAAACCTGTGCGATTAACTCTTTCAGTTGCAATTGCAGAACAGACTCTAATTGCGATCGCACCTGGGATGCCAAATCTTCCTGACCGTTCTGAGCCAGCAATTTTTCTGGTTGAGTAATCGCATTTTCGATCACAATTATCAATTTATTATCCAAAAGATTGCACACCGTCTGACTCGTTTGGTGTCCGAATAGAGAGCGGTACAAAGCTTGAATCCCTTGGGCAAGACTCCGTTCTAATTTACCGCGAGTAGGTACTAAGGTTTCCCCAGTCATATTTTTGATCTACAGCAACATAACTAAAAAAAATGTAAGACGACAAGCAAGACATTTCCTTGCAATCGGCCACTTGGGGAAAGTCCAATTAAGAACGCCCTCACCGTCAGGAAGGTGGCGATAACAGTTAACTGTTAACTGTTAACTGTTATCAACAACCGTGGCGCTAGGCGACAGTAACTTGATTAGTTTCCACCCCAGTTGCACCCTTAACACCTTTAGCAATTGTCACCAACTTATTGACAATTTCCTGATCGGGAACTGTACCTTTGAGAACCACAGTAGTGCCCAGTTGAGCCACATAAACAGTCTCAATATCCGCCACCTCAGGATTTGCATCGAAAGCCTGAGCCACCCGTTTAGCTAAACCGCTTTGATCGTATTCTCCATTCAATCCCATGCGTTCCGGGGCGATTGTTTGAGTCGCAGCAGCCGGTTGAGCCACAGGTTGAGCTTGAGCTTGAGGTGCAGCTACAGGTGCTTGGTAAGCAGGAGCTTCCACATTTTCTTGATTTTCAAGTTTTTCTAAACCAAACAATCTTTTGAGCCAGCCCATAGAATTTGTCCTCCCACAAAGTTTTTGTTAATTGACAGTTGGTGCGGCGCCGTGAATTTTTTATTCTCAATACCCGAAATTGCGATCGCAGCCTTGGACGCAGCAACCGAGTTTTTATACAAAAAAAACATCGTTACAGCCATCCTGCCCGGTAGCACAACCCGATTACTTGAGTGTTGTACGCATAAATACAATTTTATGTTGTACAACTTCGCCCATCATCTACCTGTAGACATAAATTCTCCGGCTCTCAGACAAATACCTAGGCTGACCATTCCGGCAAATCAAACTTAAAGCTTTCGTCCCCAACTTGTACGATTTTGTTGTACATCCACTCGTGCCAATTTCCCGCAGCCGGAAAGTTAGGAATGCAGTAACCAGATAGATAAATATCCGAAAATTAGGCGACCACTACTGCTCGCGTTCCATCATCGATCCAGCGGTAGTAAGCGAGCACCTTGGCGGCGGAATTTTCGCGGATAAATTCAATATTTTCGGTGTAAAGTGCAGGCAAATTTTGCCGCATCCGCATCATGTGTTTGTAGTATTCCAACAACTCATGATTTGGCTGATTTGTCAACAAAGACCATTGCAGTTTATTCGGCTGGTTGGGAGTTGGGCTAGTGGATTGTCCGAACTCTTCGCCCATCCTATGAGTAGTGCTGTCAATCTCAGTAGCGTAGCAGTCATTAACTTCTACCCATTTATCCGGTTAAAAACATGGACTTTGGGGCTGAAGTCAAAACTTTTATTGATAAATACCGTCTGCTAGCTGAATTTTTGTGCGGAAATAACCTCTCTCATCTTTTGCTAACGGAATTTCTTCCCATTTAGAAAAAGAGCCGAGTAGTGTAGCTGCTTTGTTGTTGGGAGCGAAGAGTTTGAATTCAATTGCAGCGGCCATGAATACCTTGTGTGCAGAACTTATAACTGTGATTAGTATTTATTTTTACAATTTTGCCAATCTGTCGTCATCGTTCTCAAGAGTTAAACCCGTCACGATGATGTTGTCAGGTTCGCACACTTAAGTCGAAAGTTTTTTGTCTCTCTGGTTTGCATCGAAGTCTCGATCCCCCTAAATCCCCCTTAAAAAGGGGGACTTTGAGAGGGTTTCCAGTCCCCCCCTTTTTAAGGGGTGTGCCAGGGAGATCTAGGGCCTAATTGAGTAAGGTGCGCACACCTGCAACCGCAGGCTTAGTTGAAATCAAAAATGTAGCTAAAGTAACTAAAAATTGTTAAGCACTGTTTATGAAAAGTAATTTAACTTTTGATAAGTAGATAAATTGTGACAAATGTTTAATATTTGTAACTAAAGGAACATTTTTTAGCTGACAGAGCCAATACCGTAGAAAGATGTCATTTTAGGCTGAAAGAGCGAGGATTAGCTTGTAATTATCAACTAAGGGAAACCAGAAAAATGAATCATTCATTCAACTGGATTTTGTGGCGATCGCCTTTAAATCAAGTTTGAGCCGAGAAGAACACTGAATATTTTTGCTTATGCCTTGGCAGCACTTGTTTTTTAGTCTTTGACTGGGAAACTTTGCAGAACCCTAATCAGCTAAAACGACTGCTGCTACCTCAGTAATTGGTAATCGGTGAAAATCTCATTCGTCCCTGTTACCTGTTAGATATTCCGAGCAGTGGCTAAGATGGCTCTAAAAGTTTAATGTGGGATGTTGGCTAATTACCGTTACCGTAAAAACTCTGGAGTGTTAAAAATGCTAAAACAAATGTGTTGGTTGCCCAGATTGGGAGGCAATGGAGAAAAGATATTACACTTGCGTACCGAAGCCCGTCAAGCTTGGCGGCCTTATACAGCTTTTGGGCACTTCGCTGCATCTGACTACCGGGAACCGGGCGGTTCTAAGGGATGGGCAACTTTCCAGAAGCTGAGAACTCAAGGGTGGAATTTAATCTCGACTGAAGAAGGGCAGCAGTCGTTCTTTGACCAACAGAAAAGTGCTTGAAAAACGAGAATCCGCAGGAATAAAAGAAGAGGTAAAATCCTCTTCTTTTTATTAGTGTCTTGAACGAAGAAACTGGGTTTTTTAACGCTGATATTTCGTTCAAGGCCGAAGGTTCGCACTCCGCACCCTACCTGATTTTGAGATGTTTGCCAGTTGCAAGTAAGTTACGCGATCGCGCTTTCTATCTGTCCTGCTGTTGCCGCCCGATCCAACACCGGCTGGCGAGTCTTCAGATTAAACCGGTATCCGTGGGGGAGGATGTGCAACATGATCCCGCAAATCGCCAAAGCCTCATCCTTCAACAGTCCATCCATATTGTCGTGGAGTTTTTCCGACTCGTCGATGACAGTTACAGCGCCTTCGCCAATGACTTCAAACTCGTCACCGCTGACTAAAATAGCTGTATTTTCGTCAATCCCAAATCCCAATACGGCGGGTTGCAGCAAGAGTGCCGAAATTAAGCGTCCCAGACGGCCTCGCTGGGCGAAATGTTGGTCGATGACAATTCCCGGCAGGAAACCCATTCCCGGGCCCATTGCTACCACATCAACGCGAGGATGTGTCTCCGAGTCTCCTTCAATAATCATCATGTCTGGCATCATCGCCGCGCCGGCACTGGTGCCGCCCACGATCGCCCCTTCCGAGTAGCGTTTGTGCATAGCGGCGTCGAGTATGGTATCTTTCAAGCAGGTAATAATCCGCGCTTGCTCTCCGCCGGTAAAGAATATACCTGTTGCTTGTTCGATCGCTTCTAAATAATCTGGATTGTCGGCATCTTCCGGTTTTTGGGTATCAATAACTCGCACATCTTCAGCGCCCAGCCGTTCAAACACTCGGATGTAATTATCTCCCACTTCGGCCGGGAGGCTTGTCGCAGCCGTCATCACTGCAATCCGGGCTTTAGTCCCTCCAGCGCACCGCAGGAATTCCCGCAGAATTTTACAGTCCCCTTCTTTGTCTTCCGCGCCGCCAATAATTAGCAACTTGCCCTGATTTTTGCTGCTACCCATGTGATCTCCAGTCGTAACTCCTATTATGTTAATAAAACATAACATTTGTTTCTCGGCAAACTGCCAAAAGGTATATATAAATACAGAAATTTATCTGATTATGATAATTACTGGACGCACACAACTCAAGCGTTCCGGGGTTTTTGACTCTTGCTGCGGCCTGTAACACTATTTTTGGCAAAAAAACGAACCCCTCCTCACAGCAGAGAGAAGGGGTGAAAAAATGAGTTTAAATTACAGGACTGAGGCGCGCGGGGTCATCAACCGGGTTTCTGACTGGATGCTTAGCCGATTCTCCTATTAGTTTCTCCGAGAAACCGGGCTGATGAGCGCAAGTTCTAGATTAGTCCGATCGCCAGTTTAGTGCGATCGCTCGATCAAATTGCTCAATACTGTACGCGCCCGTTCCAAAGGCAGGTGTCTGGGTTTGCCGTTCCAGACAATTTGATATTCGTTGCTGTGTTGACCGTCGCCGTACCCAGAAATCAGTTTCAGGTGAAATGCTTCCTCAGCTAATTGATGAACTTGATCCCTGAGAGCAGTTTGTGCAATCTTCATAATTTGCTGCCTCTTAAATCCTTTTTCACAGTCATAGCCAATTTTAATTGGCCGTGTACCTCTCAAAAGTTATAGCTTTTTTTCATGAAGGAAGAAGGAAGAA
>JAYUGZ010000023.1:0-2527 GCA_043767465.1 Cyanobacteriota bacterium | reverse complement strand
AGTGGGGCTGGGGGGGTTCTAAACCGCTCAAACAATCCCACAAATGCCGATTGTCCCCGCGAGCAAGACAAATAAATCGATATTTTTGACCGCAATCTTTGACAGCCAAATCAAACGAAACAGGCTCAAAAATAGTCGGTACAAATTGACGTTCCGACTGTTCCGCCGCCTCCGCAGCAATCCGCTTCCATCGATCGACCTTTGGAACACTCGGTTTGAGCAAAGTGCGATCGCTCGTCACCGGCACAATACTTGCCACACCCAACTCCGTCGCCTGCCTGACAACCTCATCAAAGGCGTTTCCCTTGGGCAAAGCAGCCATCAAAGTTACGGCAACAGGTAGCTCCCTGTTAGCGGCAATCTCCTCTGTTATGGAGGCAAATAACCCGGTTTCTTGGGCTTCTAGAATTGCTGACCACCAATGCCCTCGGCCGTCCATGGCTATAAATCGATCGCCTGCTTGCAACCGCAGCACCCGATTTAAGTAATGCTGCTGTTCCTTAGTTAAGTCGATTTTGTTAGCTAAAATTTGGGCGGCAGTAACTGCTAATCTTTGTAATTGAGCCATTGGATTTTAGATTGCTCGTTTTCTATTAGATTTTTTTATTTAACCGCAGAGGGCGCAGAGAACGCAGAGGAAGAGAGGAAGATAGGAAGAGAGGAGATAGACTGTTTACCCGATTTATTTCTTAGTCCGCGGAGGCGGACATCGTTTGTATAGAAGCGATTTCAATCGCCGTTTTATCTTCGTTTGTATAGGAGCAATTTTAATCGCCGTTTTGATCTACAAAGAAAGTTGTTTATAAATATTAAAGGCAAAGCATTTACAACCGGAATTATTTGACAATTTCCAGGTTTTTTTGTGCAAATGCTCTGCCCTTATATTACTTTTGCCTGAACTCTATTGGATGCGAAGGAAAATCGAAAATCGAAAATCGGCTTATCCTTCCTCCTTAATCTTCTTCAAATAAGTGGAAATTGCCTCTGTCGCTAGCTGCGTGATTGGCTTGCCCTGACGGGCTGCTTCATCTTTGAGCTCGTTGTAGATTTCATCGCGGACGCTGATTCGACGGCGGACTTTGCCACCGCCAGCAGTGGCAGTCTCGTTTTCATCGTCGTTACTAGACGTAACAGCTAAATCATTAATCTCAGTTGTCATCGAGTCAGCAGATTGGTGATTGGTTACAAATTGACGGATAGATTCTAACCCAACGCGATCGCAAAAATCGCCAAAACTCTCGCTAAGTTGCCGTTTTTGCTTGAAATAAACAAAAATTGGCTCCAGAAAAGCTTCAAAATGATTGACGTGCAGCTTTTCCTCAATTGGTTTGGCCAGCCGCGTTTGTTCGGGAGAACCGCCCAGCCAAATCTGGTAGGATTCCGGCGCGCTCCCGACAAACCCCAATTCTGCCATATAAGGGCGGGCGCATCCATTGGGGCAACCCGTCATCCGCACCACAAAATGCTCGTCTTCTAAGCCAACTTTGGTCAAACTCGCCCGAATCCGCTCTAAAATGCTGGGAATTATGCGCTCGGACTCGGTAATCGCCAGCCCGCAAGTCGGGAATGCCGGACAAGCCATAGAATAGCGTACTAAGGGGTCGATCGCAGTTTCCGCCAGAATGCCGCTGCGCGAGAGTATTCCCTGAATTTCCGATTTGATATCCGGCGAAATATCGTAAATCATCACGTTTTGGTGCGGCGTCACCAGCAGCGGCAAGTTGTACTTCTGCACGATTTCCCGCAAAGCCGTTTTTAGCTGAAACGAGCCTTCATCCTTAATCCGGCCATTTTCTACGGAAATGCCGACAAACAGCTTGCCGTCGCCTTGTTCGTGCCAGCCCAAGAAATCAAAATACTTCCAATCAGGCAGCGGTTTAAACGCTTCTAGTGGTTTGCCAAAATATTCGGCTACCTTTTCTTGGAACCACTTGACGCCTTTGTCGTTAATCAGGTACTTGAGTCGCGCGTGTCGTCTGTCTGTGCGATCGCCATAATCTCTTTGGGTTGCTACAATTGCCTTAACCAAATTGTAAACATCGTCCTTGGCAACATAGCAAATCTCATCAGCAACGCGAGCAAAAGTCTCTTCTTTATTGTGAGTGCGGCCCAAACCGCCACCAGCAAACACGTCAAAACCTTGCAACTCGCCAGCTTCATTGGTAATTACCACCAAGCTCAAATCCTGAGAGTACAAATCAATTGAATTGTCTCCCGGCACAGTAACGGAACACTTGAACTTGCGCGGCATATAATGCTCGCCGTAAATCGGCTCTTCCTTGTCGTCGCTAAAGATTGTGCCGTTGCCGTTTTGCTGTCTGGCGGCCTTGACAGCGGGGTCTTCCTCTGCCGAAACAGCCTTTTCGCCGTCGAGCCAAATTTCGTAATAAGCACCGGTTTGCGGCGTCAGCAAATCGGCGACATTGTTGGCGTATTGCAGCGCATACTGGTATTCTGGGCGATTTTTGTACGGTGCTGGCGGTGCCATGACGTTGCGGTTCAAGTCGCCGCAAGCTCCCAAGGTTGA
>JAYUGZ010000022.1:0-6303 GCA_043767465.1 Cyanobacteriota bacterium | reverse complement strand
TTACTGACAGGATTACCCGCCATCAGTTTAGCCCAAGGAATGCCGGGATTCACAATTTTTGGCGGCCCCGATCGCGGAAATCAGTTAAACTACCGCTTGGATTACGGCAAATCTGGGATGAGTGGCGACAGATATCGGCTGCGAATTCCTTCCAAAAAAGTAAGTTTGGCGATCGCCCAACTGAACATTTCCTATCCAGACTACTACAAAGGTGAATTCGACCAAAAAGACATTAAAGTGCGCGTCAAAGACAAATCAATCGAATTGCAAGAAGTAATCTGGGACAAAGAAAATCGTTTCATAGAAATTTATCCCAAAGATCCAATTCCTGCCGGTAACAACGTTGAGGTTGTACTCTCCAATGTCAGAAACCCAAGTCCCGGCGGAATGTACCATTTCAACGTCCGCATCCGCACCCCAGGGGATGTTCCCTTATTGCGTTATCTGGGGACTTGGCTGTTGAGCATTGATTAAGCCAAGGCTTCGGGGAAGAAATTTTCATTAGTCAAGCGATCGCGACAAAAAGAGTTAAATGTTGCGATCGTTTTGCTTTGCGCAAAAATTTAACAAATAGGATTTACGCACGGGTGGCCACAAACCGGGTTTTTGCTCCAAAATACTCAGTTACAGCCCTAGAATACGCCAAAAACCCGGTTTCTTTGCTTGCAGTGCATAAACCCTGAATAATCAAATTTTGGAGTTCGGAAGTCCAAAAATAGTACCTCCGGCTTATATCCTAATTTTAAATAATTCGTAAAATGAATCTAGGTGTAATCCCCCGATGTTTGCCCCTCGCTAATTAGGCGTAAGCTTAGGGCGCTACCTAAAAAATGTTTACCAATCATATCGGATTGCTCTAACCCTACTGATACATGAATCTACTAGCAAAAATCAAAACAATAAAACTTCCTCGGGCGCTGCGATCCAAAAATTATCGCCTGTTTTTTGCAGGACAAGGCATCTCACTGATTGGCAGTTGGATGACGCAAGTCGCTACTATTTGGCTTGTCTACAATTTGAGCGATTCACCTTGGATGCTAGGCGTAGTCGGATTTACCAGTCAAATCCCCACATTAATTTTACTGCCTTTTGCCGGAGTTTTAATCGATCGCTGGAATCGGCACCGAGTGATAGTTGTCACTCAAATATTAGCCATGATTCAATCCTTAGCCCTAGCATTTTTAGCGCTAACAGGAGTCATCAACATTTGGCATATCCTGATCCTGAGTTTTTGTCAAGGGGCAATTAACGCCTTTGACGCGCCCGCACGACAAGCATTTGTCCCCGAGCTCGTAGAAAAGAAAGAAGACTTAGCAAATGCGATCGCCATTAATGCTTCCATGTTCAACGGAGCCCGACTAATCGGCCCAGCAATTGCAGGTTTGCTGATAGCTACAGTCGGCCCAAGTTATTGTTTTCTGATTGACGGACTAAGCTACATCGCCGTAATTGCAGGCTTATTAGTAATGCAAATCAAGCCTCGGAAAATTGCAGCAACCAATACAAAGCCCTTACAAAGATTAAAAGAAGGATTCGTTTATGCCTTCGGGTTTCCCCCGATTCGAGCAATTTTACTACTATTAGCATTAGTCAGCTTCGCCGGAATGTCGCACACAGTTTTAGTCCCAATTTTTGCCACCAAAATTCTGCACGGCGGCGCGCAAACCCTCGGCTTTTTGATGGCAGCTTCGGGAGTCGGAGCATTTGCAGGCGCGATTTACTTAATCGGACGCAAAAGTGTCGTTGGCCTCGGCAAATTGATTGCGATTTCCCCCGCAATCATGGGATTTGGACTGATTGGTTTTGGTTTGTCCCGCATCTTGTGGCTGTCATTAATCATGATGTTGTTTGTGGGGTTTGGTTTCATTATCCAATTTGCCGGAGGAAACACATTTTTGCAAACAATAGTTGAAGACGACAAACGGGGAAGAGTGATGAGCATCTACACGATGGCATTTTTTGGAGTCACACCGTTTGGGAACTTAGTAGGAGGCGGACTCGCACATTATATCGGCGCTCCCAATACAGTTATAATTGGTGGTATAATTTGTATTTTAGGGGCGGCATTTTTTACCAAACAGCTTCCTGGTTTACAAAAATTAGTCCGACCAATGTATCAAAAAATGGGTTTAATTTCCTAGTACCTATTGAACAGAGAAGCGCAACTGCAAATATCTGACTCGATCCATCTGCGTTTATCTGCGGTCAAAAATTTCTACACAGGTTAAACCAATGGCAAATATAAGTGCAATTCCACAGCAGCAGAGCGATGATCGCGTTCCATTAAAAACCTGGATCGGCGTCATGGGAACAATTCTCGGCGCTTTTATGGCGGTTTTAGACATCCAAATCACCAACGCTTCTCTCAAAGATATTCAAGCAGCTTTAGGCGCAACTTTAGAAGAAGGTTCTTGGATTTCCACCTCTTATCTAGTCGCAGAAATTGTAGTAATTCCGCTGACTGGTTGGCTGTCGCAGGTGTTTTCAGTCCGTCGCTACATTTTGGTAAATGCCGCTTTCTTTGTATTCTTTTCCATGTGCTGCGCTTGGGCGTGGAATTTGAATTCAATGATTGTTTTTAGAGCTTTACAGGGGTTTACGGGCGGCATTTTGATTCCGATGGCTTTTACGTTTTTGCTGACAAATTTGCCGCCCAAAAAGCAGCCAATTGGCATGGCGATGTTTGCACTGACAGCTACTTTTGCGCCATCTATCGGCCCCACAGTGGGAGGTTGGCTGACTGAGAATTACGGCTGGCAATATGTCTTCTATTTGAATTTGGTTCCGGGGCTGCTTTTGCTAGCTGCTGTGTGGTACGCCGTCGCGCCTGCGCCGATGCAGCTTGGACTGCTGAAAGGGGGCGACTGGTGGGGAATCCTCTCAATGGCGATCGGCCTAGGTTCCCTGCAAGTTGTGTTAGAAGAAGGCAGCCGTAAGGACTGGTTTAGTTCTGATTTTGTTTTGCGTTTAAGCATAATTTCTGCCATATTTCTCAGCGCTTTTTTCTGGATTGAACTAACTCGAAAAAACCCGTTTATTAACCTGCGATTACTGACTCGCCGCAATTTTGGATTAGCAACTATTGTGAATGTTTCATTGGGGGTAGGATTGTACGGTTCGGTGTTCATTTTGCCCCTGTATTTAAGTCAGATTCAGCAGTACAATGCCATGCAAATCGGCGAGGTGATTATGTGGGCTGGCGTACCGCAGTTATTCATTGTGCCGATGGTGCCGAAATTGATGCAGCGAATCGATATGCGGCTGCTCATCGCCATAGGTGTGAGTTTGTTTGCGGTGAGTTGTTTTATGAATGCTAGCATGACTCATGAGACAGGTATCGATCAGTTGCGTTGGTCGCAATTAGTGCGAGCATTAGGACAACCATTAATTATGGTGCCGCTGTCAACTATTGCCACCGCTGGTATGGAGAAACACGAGGCTGGTTCTGCTTCGGGTTTGTTTAATATGATGCGAAATCTGGGAGGTTCGATGGGGATTGCTGCGCTAGCAACTTTGGTGACGCAGCGGGAGCAATTTCACTCGAATCGATTGGGGGAATCTGTTTCTTTGTACAATCCGGCAACGCAGGAGCGACTTAATCAAATGACTCAGTATTTTGTGAGTCGCGGTGCTGATTTGAGTGTGGCGCACGACCAAGCAATTAAGGCAATTGATGGTTTGGTTCGTCGGGAAGCTTATGTAATGGCTTTTAATGATTGTTTTTACTTTGTGGGAATTGCTTTGTTGTTAAGTGGGATTGCTATTTTGGGTTTTAAAAAGGTGAAAGCGGGTGCGGGTGCGGGCGGCGCTCATTAAATCAGGGAAGCGGAAGTAGGGTGGGCAATATTCCTCTCGATCCCCCCTAACCCCCCTTGAAAAAGGGGGGGACAAGACTATTCTTGCGTCCCCCTTGTTAAGGGGGATTTAGGGGGATCGATCGCGCAGTCGCCTACAAGTGCAAGTTCTTTATTCACCATTCTTGTTGAGCTTCTGCTTCTGCTTGGATTAAATTTTGTCGCAGTTGCACCCAATCTATTTGATTAGATGGCAAATCGTCGATGAGTTTTCCGCGCTGTAAATGCAGAATTCTGGTGCTAAATTGCTCGGATAATTCTAATTGGTGATTGACCATTAAAATTGTGGTTTCACCGTTAGTTAACTGTGTCAATACTTCCAACAGGTGGGCGGATTTTCCGGCGTCTAGGGCGGATGTTGGTTCATCTAAAAGCAAGATTTTTGGTTGCAGAATGATGCCGCGGGCGATCGCCACTAACTGCTTTTGGCCCGTAGAAAGCTGTAATTCCGTGCGATCGAGCAATTCTTGGGGTATGTGCAGTTGTGCGATCGCCCCGCTAATTCTCTCAGCAATGTGTGATGCAGCCACGCCCCGCAGCTTCAAAGGATAAGCCAAAGCTTCCCGCACCGACATCCCCAAAAGCTTGGATTCTTGCATAATTAGGGTGATTTGTCGCCGAAGTTCGATCGCAGGTATTTGCCGGTATTCCGTATTTTCGAGATAAATCGAGCCAGTCGTGGGGCTGCTGAGTCGGTTTAACAACCGCAACAGCGTAGTTTTTCCAGCCCCCGAAGGGCCCACAATTGCCACGCGAGCGCCCTTATGCACCTCAAACGAGATATTCTCCAATAAGTAGCTAGAGGCGATCGGTGCTTTCAAACTTACACCCTCAACTCGCAACTGAGCAGTTGTATCTCTATTATTTTCTGAATAATTAGACATTCATATTAAGTCCGCTAGATTTGTTTGTAGGGTGCGCACTGCGCACCTTACTATATTTGTCACTTCTTCCTTCTTATTCTTCCTTCTTCCTTATTCCATTCATCCGTTACATCCGTTACACAATCCGTTGCCGAACTTCTTCCTCAAACTTTCACAGCTTTATCCAAAGGAAAACCCAAATTTTCCCGCTGTTCCAAATAAAGCTGAGCAACACGCCGCGCCAAATTCCGAATCTTAGTAATGTAGCGGGTTCTTTCCGTTACCGAAATCACACCTCTAGCATCCAGCAAATTAAAAGTGTGAGAACATTTTAACACATAATCAAGACTCGGCAAAACCAAACCTTTTTGTGTCAATTGTTCAGCTTCCTGCTCGTACAATCCAAATAGAGTAAACAGCAATTCAGGATTAGAAGCTTCAAAGTTATAAGTACACTGTTCTATTTCCCCTTGCAGGTGAACGTCACCGTAAGTTATGCCATCTTTCCACTGAATTTTCGTCATCGCATCAACTTCTTGGAGATACATTGCGAGGCGTTCTAGCCCGTAGGTAATCTCAATCGAAACCGGGCGACAATCAATGCTACCGCACTGTTGAAAATAGGTAAATTGAGTGATTTCCATGCCGTCGAGCCAGACTTCCCAGCCGACACCCCAAGCTCCTAAAGTCGGAGATTCCCAGTTATCTTCTACGAAGCGAATATCATGGTCTTCTGGTTTAATTCCCAATGCTCTCAGCGAGTCTAAATAGATGTCTTGGATATTAGGAGGAGATGGTTTAATTAAGACTTGATATTGATAGTAATGTTGAAAGCGGTTGGGATTTTCGCCGTAGCGTCCGTCGGTAGGACGGCGACAGGGTTCGACGTAGGCGACAGACCAAGGTTCGGGGCCGATTGCTCTGAGAAAGGTGTGAGGATTCATGGTTCCTGCACCTTTTTCTGTATCGTAGGATTGAGCGATCAGGCATCCTCGATCGCTCCAGAATTTGTTTAAGGTGGCAATGATTGATTGAAAGTTCACTGGTTTAAATATGGTTAGGGAGTGTCTAAACTTATTTAAGCATACTCAAGGCAGCGTTTATTTCAATAAACCATGTATCGCTGGATATTTAAGTTCTTTTTTCAGGTATATTGTATCGATCGAGTTATGGCAATCGCTCTCTCTGTAATGGCCATCGCTAAACCGCCTGAAACACCACTGGGCTAGCACTATTTTGATAATCAAGACCAGTCATAATATGCTCTGGTTGGATACCTGCGACAATCAGTGCAGCGGTTAACCCTTCCTCAAAGTTGTCTTCTTCAATGATGACATGGCGATCGACCAAGCGAGCGTGAAACAGAATCGTGTCGATCCAGCGTTGCTTATCCCAGCCTGTAGCGAGAATCAGGAAATGACCTGAATCCGTATCGCAGACAGGATAAAGCTGAATCGCTTGTAAGCGAGGTTGCGATCGCGTTGCTTCTTGTAGCGTTTGTTTCAGGATATCTGCATAATTTAGTGAGCGATCCATTGAACAATAGCCTCCTGCTCTGGTTCGTAAACTAATAAGTTAATTCTATT
>JAYUGZ010000021.1:0-16097 GCA_043767465.1 Cyanobacteriota bacterium | reverse complement strand
ATTAACCGATCGGGCTTTTTGGGCAAATCCTTTGTCCGTTCTCAGCAATTTTTTCGCCCTCGTTCACTACCTTCACACCTAAATCAACTCAAGCTACAATTGTGCAGCTTTTGCTAAACCGCAATTATTCCACAGCCCCGTCGCTTTGATCAAGGATCTATCACTCTGGTTTCGGGTTCTTCCTGATTCACGCTTGACTTTTCGCTCTTGCTTCTTTTCTCTTCCATCCATCCGTTACATCCGTTACGCAATCCGTTGCCGAACTTGCTTCGGAGGTTATTTTAGCCGATCGCCGATCGCACTGCCGAACCGATCGCTAGTTTTTGCTCGCTATCGTAGCCCCACCGCTGAAAAAATTCCTCATACTCGCCGCTGGAATTCTGCAAACTTTCCAGCATTTGCGACGCTATAGTTTGACAGGCGGGCATTTGCAGAATTTGAATCAAATTGCGCGATCGCTCCTGAACTCTAGCAGAACCCGCAGCCATTTCCTCGCTTTGGTGGCGCGAATGATACACAACCATCGCCGCCGACATCGCCACATTTTTCACCAACAGTTCTGCTACGATCTCAGGAGTCGATCGCAGCGCCTCGATCACTCCGGGTGACGGACTGTCTGCCACCTGTCCATCGTCCGTCAGATAGGTGACAAAAAACCCCCTAGCACCGTTCTGTGTTTTCACCAGAGAAGCCACTGCTTGCTCGATCTGGGTCTGTGAAAGTCGCTCGGCCTCAATTTCCGACAATAAAGATTGAGTCAGCTCGATCGCCCCCTCAAAAGTTATACTTTCCGATGCTAATAAAGAAGATGGAATACTCATAAACATACTCGGTAATTATCAAGACTATTGTAAACAATTCTCGCTGCCCGATCGCAAATAAATATGGCAATCATCTCATCCAAACAACAAACCCCCGACCCAAATATACCCGAAGACATAGCCCCGACCCCCCGCAAACAAGCAGCCAAACCCCAGACAGAATCGCTGCTAGAATCGCAAGAACTACCCGACGAAATAAACAGCAAACAAGACGACAAAATTCGACCCCAGCGGTTAGCTGAATACATCGGACAAAAAGACTTGAGAGAAGTTTTGGCGATCGCAATTGCAGCAGCCAAATCCCGCGGCGAACCGATGGATCACCTATTACTGTACGGCCCACCGGGCTTGGGCAAAACCACAATGTCGCTAATTCTAGCAGCAGAAATGGAAGTTGAATGCAAAATCACCAGCGCCCCCGCCCTAGAAAAACCGCGAGATATTGTCGGATTGCTCGTCAACCTCAAAGCAGGTGACGTGCTGTTTATCGACGAAATTCACCGCTTATCTAAAGTTACAGAAGAAATCCTGTATCCGGCGATGGAAGACTGCCGCTTAGACATTACGATCGGTCAAGGAAAAAGCGCCAAAATCCGCAGCATTCCCCTGAAACCCTTTACCTTGGTAGGCGCAACCACAAAAGTTGGGTCACTGACGGCTCCATTGCGCGATCGTTTCGGCTTAATCCAAAGATTGCGCTACTACGAAATAGACGAACTTAGTCTAATTGTCCAAAGAACCGCCCAAGTTCTCGACACTAAAATCACCCCAGAAGGAGCCACAGAAATCGCCCGCCGAGCTCGCGGCACACCCCGGATTGCTAACCGCTTGCTACGGCGAGTTAGAGACTATAGTGAAGTCAAAAACTTAAAGCCAATCAGCGCCGAAGTTGCCTCACTCGCCCTGGAATTATTCAACGTCGATCCGCTAGGTTTAGATTGGACAGATCGGTGTCTTTTGACAGCAATGATCGAAAACTTTAACGGCGGCCCAGTCGGCTTAGAAACCATCGCAGCTTCGACAGGAGAAGACACTCAAACCATTGAGGACGTGTACGAACCGTACTTAATGCAAATCGGATTTTTGCAGCGGACAAGTCGGGGCAGAATGGTAACTCTTGCTGCTAGAAAACATCTTGGTTTTATGGATTAAAAGGAGTAACAAATGGTACAAATACAAACAAGAACACTAACTTTGTCAGAGTTTCTAAAACTGCCCGAAACAGAACCAGCTAGCGAATATGTCAACGGTCAAATTATCCAAAAATCCATGCCACAAGGAAAACACAGCAAATTACAGGGAAAGCTAGTCTCTAGAATTAACGAGGTAGTCGAACCGAGAAAAATAGCCCTAGCCTTTCCTGAATTGCGGTGTACTTTTGACGGCAGATCGACAGTGCCAGATGTCACAGTATTTACTTGGGAAAGAATACCAGTTGATCAAAATGGGGATGTTGCTAATGTATTTGAAACTTACCCAGATTGGACAATTGAAATTCTGTCTCCCGGCCAGAGTCAAACTAAAGTAACTGGGAATATTTTACACTGTTTGAAAAACGGCACTAAAATGGGTTGGCTAGTCGATCCGATGGTGCGCTCGATCTTAATTTATCCCCCTGGAAAGCAACCGGAACTTTTAGCAAAACCCGAATAATTGTTGCCAGTTCCAGATTGGGCAGCAGAATTGCGGCTGACGGTAGGAGATTTGTTTGGGTGGTTGAAACTATAGCCGAAGTCAGTTGACAGTTGACAGTTGACAGTTGTTAGTTGTTAGTTGTTACCAATTACTAATTACTAATTACCAATTACCAATTACCAATTACCAATTACCAATTACCAATTACCAATTACCAATTACCAATTTCCCATGTTACTATCCCTCAGAATAGAAAACTTTGCCCTAATAGACTGCCTGGATCTAGACTTTGGCCCAAGTTTGAACGTATTTACAGGGGAAACCGGGGCAGGAAAATCGATTATCCTAGATGCGATCGATGCAGTTTTGGGCGGGAAGGTCGATCGCCGATCGATTCGTACCGGAGCAACGCGGGCAATATTGGAGGCTACCTTTGAATTGGATAAAGCCGCGGCTTTGTGGCTCTTCGAGCAAGAAATCGAACCCATAGACGGAAATTTAGCCGTTTGCGGCCGGGAAATTAACGTATCTAGCGGTGCTTTGCGCAGCCGATCGCGTTTGAACGGAATTCTCGTCAACCGCCAGCTAATGGAGCAACTGCGCGATCGACTCGTAGAAATTACCGCCCAAGGCCAAACCGTCCACCTCGGACAAGAAACCCTCCAACGAGAATGGCTTGACTTATACGGCGGCAAAACTTTAAGTGAAGCGCGATCGACAATTACCACCGCGTGGCTAGGAACCAGCACCGCCAAAACAGCCCTCAAACGCAGGCGTCAGTCCGAACAACAGCGGCTGCAAAGACTCGATTTGTTAGAATACCAAGTTCGAGAACTCAGCGAAGCCCACATCGAAGACGGCGGCGAACTCGAACACCTAGAACAAGAATCAATCCGGCTCACCCACATCGTCGAATTGCAGCAGCAGAGTTACAAAGTTCACCAAGCTCTTTACCAAAACGACGGCGACAGCGCCTCAGCCGCCGACTTGTTGAGCAAAGCCGAAGAAATTTTAAGCGACATGGCCGTTTACGATGCTCAATTGCAACCCATCCTCGAAATGGTCAGCGATGCTTTAGCTCAAGCCACAGAAGCCAGCAGCCAAATTAGCAGCTACGGCGAACGATTAGAAGCAGATCCCGAAAGACTCGAAGAAGTAGAAGACAGAATTCGCGAACTCAAACAAATTTGCCGCAAATACGGGCCGCTCTCGGAAGCGATCGCCTACTACCAAAGCATTCAAAACGAACTGAACGAACTTTTAGAAGGAGGCGAGTCAATGGAAGCCTTAGAACTCGTATATAACAGCGCTTTGGAGCAATTAAAAGACGCTTGCAGCCACCTCACAATCCTGCGGCGCGAAACAGCCCTCAAACTCGAAACCCACCTGGTCGGAGAACTTAAGCCGTTAGCAATGGAAAAAGTGCAATTTCAAGTCGCAATCTTGCCTTGTACTCCAACCGCCACCGGTGCCGACCAAATCGCCTTTTGTTTCAGCCCCAACCCGGGCGAACCGCTGCAACCTTTGGGGGCGATCGCCTCGGGGGGAGAAATGAGCCGCTTTCTGCTCGCCATCAAAGCCTGTTTTTCGCAAATCGACGGTGCGGGAACCCTAATTTTTGACGAAATCGACAGCGGAGTCTCCGGGAGAGTCGCCAGCGCGATCGCCAAAAAGCTCTATCAACTCTCCGACAAACACCAAGTTCTCTGCGTCACCCACCAGCCACTGATCGCCGCCATGGCTGATTTTCATTTTCGCGTCAACAAACAGACGATTGAAGCAGCAGAAACGATCGGCGAAGCAGCCAACTCCGAACCTAGCGAACGTACAGTAGTCAGAGTTGCCGCCCTCAACAGCGAACAGCGACGCGAAGAACTCGCCCAACTCGCCAGCGGGCGATCGGCCACAGAAGCCATCGCCTTCGCCGAATCCCTGCTAGTGGAAGCCGCCGAACTGCGGCTTCGTCAAACCGCTAAACCCTGACACCACCATAATTGCTCCCGAATCCCAAATCAAAAATAGTCTTTAGGGTTCCGACTCTCTCTCTCCGGGTGTTCTTAAATCTGATTCAGGGTTTGAAGGAGGTTTGAAAGTTAAAAAAAAACAGTTTCAATACGCAAAACTGCAAACAAAGCTCCAACGGATCGCCGACGGTTGAACGCCCTTAAACTCAGTTCCTCAAACCCCGATTCTAGCCTCAAGGCGATCGGGGGGTCAAAAAGACGGAGTTTTTTGAGAACCGGAGGTTACACTAAAAATGGCAACCCCAAATTTTACAAAAAAAGCTGAAAACCGCGTGACTTTAGTCCCGGGATGAAAGCCTATAGCAGCAAAATTGACAGAAATTCTAGTTAAAAACCATAATTGTGTAGAGAAGGGCACACATCATTACCAACTGCTGATGTCAAAATTCCCGGTAGTTCCACCATGCCATCCCTTTTTTAGCAGTCGCGCAGCACGCATTCCTGTTTCTACGGGCGATCGGCGAGCAGAAGGGCTGAACATACTTCAACCAGGCACAGTAATGTCAAAATCAGTTAATAAACCATTTAAACAGGATGCGCGATCGCTAAAAAGAGGGCAGCAATGTCACAGCCTCGTTACCGTCCCACCCGCAGTCCACCAGCAAGGCAAACTGAATTTCCGTTGTTCAGTGCCCGGAGTTCTGTAAACTGGGAAACAGTTTCACACATACTTGAGTCTGGTGCGACTTACCCAAAACATCAACTTCCACGCTCTTCTAGCTTAAAGACTAACCCTTACACTTAAGCTTCTGTAAAGGTCTATGAATTCTTCTGCATCTTCCAATAATTACTCTTCTTACGGCGACGTGATTGATGTCGCTGTTGTCGGCAGTGAAAATCATCATCAGGAAGTCTATTCTGCCCCTCTGGCTCCTCTGGCTCCCTCTACTCCCCCTACTCCCCCTAGTAGCAGCATTGCAATTATCTCGTATGACGGAAACTTTTCCAGCATTCTCGCCCCTCTCAACAAGCAAAGTTTCACAGTAGTAGTTAAGGGAGTAGAAGACAAACTTAAGGTTGTCAATCAAACTCTGGGAATGCTCGACAATATCCTCGAGAGCGAGGGATTTGATGCCATCCTCAACGAGATGTTGGAGTCGATTACCCTCAAAACAGGGGAATTGCTCAATGCCGCTCGCAGCACGATATTTTTATTAGACGACGAAAAAAATGAACTCTGGGCGAGAGTCGCTAAAGACGAAAATGGCCAAAACCTAGAAATCAGAGTTCCCGCCCACGTAGGCATTGCCGGAGAAGTAGCCCAAGACAAAAAAGTGGTTAACATCCCTTACGATTTTTACAACGACTCGCGATCGGCTAACGCCAAAAAAACCGATGAAAAAACGGGCTACCGCACTTATACAATGCTGGCAATGCCCCTGATCAATGAAGAAACAAAAGAGTTAGTAGCAGTCGTTCAACTGATTAATAAACTAAAACTGAACCACGAAAATTACCCTACTTTAGATGAACAAATCGACCGGGCGGGATTTACTGAAGAAGACGAACAAATTTTTACAGAATTTGCTCTCTCGATTCGCCTAATTCTAGAATCGTCCAAATCTTTCTATGCAGCAACTCAGAGACAGCGGGCAGCCACGGCGCTGATCAATGCCATCACCGCTCTTTCTCAGAGCAGTCTCGACTTAGAAGATACCCTAAAAAGGGTGATGGATCAGGCAAAAGAACTGATGAATGCCGATCGCAGCACCCTGTGGCTGATCGACGAAGATAAAGATGAACTGTGGACGAAAATCCCCAACATCGCTGGCAAACTTACAGAAATTCGCATACCCAGAACCGCCGGTTTTGCAGGCATCGTCGCCAAATCCAGCGAGCCCCTGCTGATTCCCTTTGACGTGTACGAAGATCCCCGCGCCGCCATTGCCCGAGCAACCGACGAAAAAACCGGCTACCGCACTTGCAGTATGCTGTGTATGCCAGTATTTAACTCAGACCAAAAATTGATTGGCGTCACCCAATTAATTAATAAAAAACGACAGGGAGAATTCCCGCCCTACAACCCGGTAGATTGGCCAAACGCCCCCGAACAGTGGAAAGCGAGTTTCAATAAAAACGACCTGGAATTCATGAAGTCGTTTAACATCCAAGCAGGAGTGGCGTTGCAAAATGCCAAACTGTTTGCCGAAGTCAAACAGCAAGAACAAAGACAAAAAGATATGCTGCACGCCCTGACTAACGGCGTGATTTCTACCGATAAAAAAGGCAACATAGTAGCGACAAATCCCAGTGCCAAAAAGTTACTGGGTGTTAGCGATGCCAAATTAGCCGAAGGTCAATGTTTGCGGGAGTTAATTAAATTAGAAAAAGGCGATTTTGCCAAGTGGTTCGATGCGTCTTTGTCTCCTGCAGACGATAACGATCGCCAGCAGTATTACCCGGATCAAGTTTTGCTCTCCTGTGAAGGAGCATCGCAGAGTATCAATCTCTCGATCAATTCAATGACCGATGCTACCGACCCCAACAAGGTCAACGGCGCGTTAGTGGTCATGGAAGATATTAGCAGCGCCAAGCAAGTCAAAAACTTGATGTACCGTTACATGACCCCAGAAGTCGCCGAAGCGCTTTTAGCTTCAGGGGATACAGGATTGGGCGGCAAGCGCAAAAACGTTTCGGTGCTGTTCTCAGATATTCGCGGCTATACCACACTTACGGAAAAATTGCAAGCCGAAGAAGTGGTGGTGATGCTCAACAAATATTTTGAAGTAATGGTAGATGTCGTATTCGAGTACGGAGGCACTCTCGACAAATACATCGGCGATGCTCTGATGGCAGTTTTCGGCTCTCCGGCGCCCCTAGAGGCTCATGCTTGGTGCGCCATGCAAACCGCAGTGAAAATGCGGGAAAAACTGACAGAGTTCAATCAAGCTCGCATTAAAAATGGCGAACTGCCGATCGGCATCGGTATGGGCGTACACTCGGATGAAGTTGTCAGCGGCAACATCGGATCGAGCAAACGCATGGAATTGACTTCGATCGGCGACGGCGTAAACCTCGCCTCTCGCTTAGAAGGCGCCAGCAAGCAGTACGGCACCGATTTGATTATCAGCGACAATACTTACAGAGATTATGCCGATCGGCTTTACGTGCGAGAACTCGACTTTATTACCGTCAAAGGCAAAAGCGAACCCGTCATCGTTTACGAACTCGTCGGCATCCGCGAGGGACACTCGCCCGTTGGCAAGTCACTAACCGAAATACAGCAAAAAATTGTCGAACATTACAACAAAGGCCGCGAACATTACAAAACACCAGTAGCCCAAAGACTCTCAGAAAGTGAGGTGAAAAACATCTTACAGAATGTCGCCGAAATGCCGGAAGCAGAGATTAAAAAACTTTCCTATAAAGTCGAGGAACAGTTGGAACACGAACTCAAGCAACTGTTATATCAACTGAAAAAGCTGTCAGAGTACGATCCGAAAAATCTGTCGGAAGCAGACAAACTGATCGTGCTGTTGCAGCCGGAAATCCAACTGCTGAAATTGGAAGGCATCAAAAACCTCTCGGAAGACGAAGCCAAAATGCTGCTGCAAGCAAAAATCAAGCAGCTATCAGCAGACGAGGTTAAAAACTTGCAAGAGGGCGAAGTCAAAAAACTGTTGGAAGCAGACATCTTAAATCCATCAAATCCCAAAATCAAGAGACTGAAACCCGCAGAGATTAGGCAGCTATTGCAGGCGAAAATAAAAAGTCGGGCTTCTGAGACAGTTGTAGAAACGTTAGATGAGGAATTTGAAAATCTGGGACTCGATCGCGTCAAAAAACTCCTCAGCGAGTTTAAGAAAGCTTTAGAACCAAAAGCCAAGCAAGCCTTTAGAGACGCCGAACGCGAATTTCACCTCGTTCTGGAAGTTGATCCCAAAAACAAGGCAGCTAAATTGCACGTCGATCGCTGCAAGCTATTTCAACACCGCCCTTCAGACGTACTAAACTGGGACGGCGTGTGGAATCTCACCGACAAATAGCAGCGGCGACAACCAGGGGGCGGGCGAGGGGGGATCGCGATCGGGGTGCGCCTCCCCCTCGCCTCCGACCAATTAACCTTAATATCCTGTTGAGCCAATTTTAAATAGCTTCAACAGGTATGATTGTTAGATGACCAGACTTAGACTTGGCAAAGCCTCGCGATCGCCAAACGCGGGCCGCAATGGCGATCGCAAGATCGACAACAAACAAAGCACTTCAACTTTCAGAAGAGCTGAAAAAATAGTTAGGACTTGCGCCAGGATTACCCAGTTTCTGAAAAAAATCTTGGGGAAAGGCGACGAAATATCCGCTCAGAAACCGGATTTTTGACCCCGCGCCCGTAAGCCTTAATAGCATTGGCGGCCCGCTTTCAGCAGCTTGCTTTCAGCAGATAGTCAAAGTTGTAGTCTTAGATATAAAAAACTACTAGCGTCAGTTATGGATAATTGGAATTCGCAATCGGGAGATATTGAGTCGGTAGATCAGGTTTACCAACTATTACTAGAGGTTGCCCGCAGCTCGCTCTCAGATATCCCCAGAATCCCCGAAAACATCACTCAAAAGTCTCTTCCCCTGCTCCAACAATTACAAAGCATTCAGCAAAGACCACAGGGACAAGCGTTTAAATCTGATTCCTTTTCGGTAAACGATCTCGAATGGGTGGCTCAAGTCCGCCAACTGCTCGAAGAACTGACCCGCCAGTCTTTGTCGGAACGGCCAAAAATGCCAGAAAACATGGCGGGCAGAGCTTTGACTCTGGCAGATAAGGCACAAAGCATCAAAGAAACCATAGAAGAAAATGCAGCCCCCAGCCCAAAAGATGAAGATGAGAGTTCCTTGCAGTCTCCAGACGCGCTGCTGAACCTGTTGCACCAAAGTTTAAAAACTAACCGCGCCAAAAGCTACCAACCCGACGCTCCCGAGTGGCAGCAACTGTTGACTCTGCTAGATGTAGTGCAGTCAATTTACCAGCAAATTAAAAGTTAAACTAAGTGCGATCGCCAGCGAAACACTCGGTATTCGGGCAAACTGGCTGTTGAAAAATCCGGCTGCTGCGCTCCAATTCATCCAAAACGACCGTAACGATTTAGGTGTCGGCAATAATAAAGCTTTGGAGAGGGCGCAATCGCTCCTAAAATGCTATGAAAGGGGTTTGACAATTTGAAAGGGGAAATTTGAGATCGATCTCCCAATCCCCAGTCACAACCTGTAGCGGTTCTGTGGAAAGCTCAACTTTACTTCGAGCCGGATGCGTCGTCGCATCGCCCAAATCCGGCGGTTACAAGCTCCGGCTCGAAAAAGTACGGTTAGGCAGCGACAACCGATATCGCAAACCCCCCGATCACCTGTTAACTTGGAGATATTGTTGTGGACTTATCGCTAATTCCGGCACAGCCGAAACCAGGACTGCTCAACGTCCTGATCGAAATCACCGCCGGTAGCAAAAACAAGTACGAGTTTGATAAAGAGATGCAAGCGTTTGCACTCGATCGGGTGCTTTATGCTTCAGTGCAATATCCGTGCGACTATGGCTTCATACCCAACACCCTGGGCGACGACGGCGACCCGCTCGACGCTATGGTGATGATGGATGAGCCCACATTTCCAGGCTGCATTATCGCGGCCCGCCCGATCGGAATGCTGGAAATGATCGACGGAGGCGACAGGGACGAAAAACTGCTGTGCGTTCCCGACAAAGACCCGCGTTACACTCACGTCAAGTCTCTCAAAGACGTAGCCCCCCACCGCTTGGACGAAATAGCCGAATTTTTTAGAACCTACAAAAATTTGGAGAAAAAAGTAACCGAAATTCTCGGTTGGCAAGATGTCGAGTTCGTAATGCCGTTAGTGTCCAAGTGCATCGCAGCCGATCGCAAATAAGCCGAACTGCGCCGGACTCCTCGACAGCAACCCAACTAAAAATTCAGGCGGTCGAACTTAAGGCGACCCCTGCACGTCTACTAATGCAGTCGAGGAGCCGATGGCTAGAATATCAAATCAGTCGTGAATGCCGAGTCACCGGAACCGCATTCCTCAAAAAGCCACCCCGGCGGCAATTTTCCCAAAAATACTACTCGTAGACTAAGATTAAGCGCAAATTCTCAGCAAGCGGGCGAAGGAGTTCTAGGTTTGAGGAAATTTTATCCGAACACTTAAATCAACGCTATCTTAATCTTAGAACACAGAGTACGCTCAACAGCCCACTTGCTGCAAAAATGGTCTCTCAAGCGTGACATCTCCTACACCAACCGACCCGGTACGGTTTAGGCTTTTAACAGCCCAAGTATTCGGTAAGTCTGATTTATTGGTTCGGCACTCGGATGGTTTCCCTATAAGCGTTTTATAGTACGCATTGCTAAAAAGTAAAAACTAAATACTAAATACTAAAAACTAAGATCTCAACTGCCAAGTTCCTGCGCCCAAAGCTAAAAAAGATGCCAGATTCCGCACCATCTCCAGCCAATCCACAGCCTTCCGCTCAGAAAGCCACTATGGAAAATAGTCCTTTGACCGAGTTTGTCGTTCAGTTTTGGGGCGTTCGGGGCAGCATCGCTACCCCCGGCACCAAAACAATTCGCTACGGAGGCAACACCTCTTGCGTAGAAATGCGTTTGGGTAAAAAACGCCTGATTTTTGACGGCGGCACAGGCCTGCGAGTTCTGGGCCTCAACCTGCTGCGCGAAATGCCGGTGGAAGCCCATATGTTTTTCAGTCACACTCACTGGGATCACATTCAAGGATTTCCGTTCTTTACTCCTGCTTTTATCCCGGGGAACTGCTTTCACATTTACGGAGCGATCGCCCCGAACGGCACTACAATCAAACAGCGTCTTGCCGACCAAATGCTGCACCCCAATTTTCCAGTCCCGATTCAGGTGATGCAGTCAGATCTCAAATTCAACGATTTGACGCCTGGGGATATTATCGAACTCGACGATGTGAAAATAGAAACGGCACTGCTCAACCATCCCAACACTGCGATCGGATATCGAGTCACGTGGGAGGGGCACACAGCCGTCTACTGCACAGATACAGAGCATTTTCCCGATCGCCTGGACGAGAATGTGGTACACCTAGCCCGCGACGCCGACGTGCTGATTTACGACGCCAACTACACCAACGAAGAATATTACAACTTCAAAACCCCGAAAGTCGGCTGGGGACACTCGACTTGGCAAGCAGGAGTAGAAATTGCCAAAGCTGCTGGAGTCAAAAAGATCGTGATGTTTCACCACGATCCGGGTCACGACGACAATTTTCTCGATCGCGTCGAAGCAGAGGTGCAATCAGTTTTCGCCAATGGCTGCTTGGCCCGCGAAGGCATGAGCATACCAGTAATTTAGGAAACAAAGCGATGCGGGCTGCGAAAAAACCGCCTCGCCCGTGCAGAAATTAGCAGCCAGAAGGCCGACTTACAATGAACCACAAAAACCCCCCAAAGCGTCGCTCTCGCAGCTTGCGGGGGCTATATTCAACGTTGCTGGTATTGATAATTGCCTGTTGTACTGGAGGCGGATGGGTAGCAGCGCAGACTGCTGGCTCCAACACTCCGGCGCGACTAGCTCAAGTGTCTGCGATCGAAGATAATGGCACTGTCGATCGCATCCCCGAACGCTACCAACTCGGACAGCAACTGTACCTAGAAAACTGTGCCACCTGTCACATCGGTTTACCGCCACAAGTATTGCCAACCGAAACCTGGCGCCGCTTGCTGCAAGATCCCCAACACTACGGACAAACCATCAAACTCCTAGTAGACCCGCCCCGGCTGCTAGTGTGGAACTACCTGCAAACTTTCTCTCGTCCCCAAGCCAAAGACGAAGAACTCGCCTACCGAGTCGCCAGTTCTCGCTATTTCAAAGCTCTGCACCCGAAAGTCAAAATGTCACAACCCGCAAATATCAGCAGTTGCGTGACTTGTCATCCCGGCGTATCTCAGTACAATTTCCGCAAGCTTACCGCTGAGTGGGAAAACTCTCCGTAGCGAACACAGGACTTACCCACAAACTATTGAGTAGGGAGGTTATGGGAGCTGATTAATTTGTGGGTGTATCGCGCGAAGGCGGATGAAGAGATTTTAGACCCACGGAAAGTCATTGTAATTATGTCATTCTGAGCGGAGTTTACTTGCAGAGGGTAGTGAACGACTCAGAATGACAGACATATAGATGCGTAGTTCCTGTACTCAACAAAACGGTTACGGACTGCTCTTGACAAAATTATAAGCTTTATAACCTCCATAGGTTAAAAGTGCCCCTACTGCCACAATTCCAGCAATTGGGAGAGTCACTGGAGCACTCACAATAGTTGTTGCTGTCGTTGTCAAGCCCAACAAACCTGCGAGACCAGCAGCAGGCACTGTTGCAGTAGTGGCTATAGGTATGGTAGCAATTGTAATTGAACCCGCCAATGACGAACCACCAAGTGCAGTAATTCCAGCTATCAACTCGTCTTTCATCTAGGTAATCCTTGTGAGAATTGTATATTTATTTTGATAAATTACCGCATATTTTGTATCCTGTCAATCTCGACTCAAAAAAAATTAGGACTTGCCCGTATCGATGCTGCAACCACCATTTTATCAGATTGATAATCTCAAATATCCCTAAATTTAGGACACACTTCAAACGCCAACTGTGAACGATAAAAACAGACATCAAACTCCATAAAAAAGTTTAACTGACCTAAAATAATAGGCGGAGAGTTAGATTTAGCCCAAGCAAAAGCCAAACGAACAGGTGGAAAATCGCTAATTTGTGCCACAACAGCTAAACCCCTGGCTTCCACTGGCGCAAGATTACCTGCTAACGGAATTGAAAGCGTTTGCTCCTCCCAAACAGCTCCCAACGCTAAACCAACATGGTACGGTAAAACATTAAGACTCGATCCGGTATCCAACAAACCCCAAGCCTCAAAAATACAATTCCGATAGCTTAAAGTTATGGGAATACAGGGAAAAAAATTAGTTTCTCCTGCTTGATTCCTTCGTTCGATAAAAGAAAATCGTTTAGCATTTCGCATTTTCTTTCGTTTCTTCTTGTTCTAATAAACTCATTAGTTTCTGGGCAGCATCACCATAATCATAAGGCGACCAAACACGATAACCCGCGCCATTATCCAATGGTTTTAACATTTCTTCTTTCGCCAATTCAGCCATTAAAAATTGCATCATTTGAAACTTCTCGGCAGGGGATAACTGCCGAAGTTGGTCTAATAATTCAGGATTTGACATAAAACAACCTTGAATTCATTTTTCAATCTTACCACGACCTTGAGATTTCAACCACTCCAAAACATCACTGTCAATGCGTAAGGTGAGTTGAGCTTTAGTCTGAGGGCTGGGCAAACCTCGCCGAACTACTGCTAAGCGCGAACATTTCATACCAAATCCGGTTTAAATACTCCCTCTCTCTCTCTTAGTCTGCGGAGGCAGACTTCGTTTGTGTAGTAGCGATTTCAATCGCCGAATCATAAAGGGGGTATCAAAGAATATGCTGTAAAACACAAACTAAACAGGCAAAAACAGTTCTGAAAAACTAATTTCAATCTCAGGAAAAGCTAGCATTCTAATCGCAGCATTATCTGCCACAACTATCTCAGATTGATAGCCTCCCGGTGCAGGATTTCGGTAAATATATGCTTGGCGTGCAGTTACATCTAAAATCCAATATTCAGGGATATTTGCTCTCGCATAAATCGGAGCTTTTTCCCGGCGATCGATTTGTAATGTTGAGTAGGAAACCTCAATTAACAGCAAGATTTCCCTAGGATTTGGGTGATGGTCGCCATAAGCGCCCGGATCGATACAAACAACTGCTATATCTGGTTCCGGTTCCGAAGTTGCTAAAGTAATTGGCAACTGCGCGCGAATTGCTGCTAAATCTCTTAGCAGGTGTTGTAGATATCGATCGCTGCGCTGGGTTGTAGCGGCATGGAGCGGTGTTTGAGGACTCGTTTCAACAATTCTCCCATCTAGGAGTTCAATGTTATCATCCTCATTGAGAATACCAGCTTCAATCATGCGGTGATATTCTTCGACTGTCCAGGTTTTTTCTGTTGTTGCTGTCATAATCTTTACCTGCAAAAGCTGATGTCATATTGTAGCAATTGCGAATTTAATCGAAAAATACTGATTTGTCGGGCAAAGGTCGAGATCCCTTTTGAAAGCGTTCCCAAGACTGTTTTAATTGAGCGGGAGCCGGGTATTCCTTATCGTAAACAGCCAGCACATTCGTCAAATTCCGTCCCGCCGGCAATAAAATCTGCCCTCGATGAGCCAAACCCACCGAAGCGCCCCCGTCCAAATTCATCGCTTCAAAACAGCCGATCGCCAACATAACTTTAGCTTCTGCTTCCAAAGACAAACTATCAAGAAAAGTGACCAAAAATAACTTATCCCTAGAAGCCGGAAAGCCGATCGCAGTTCTCGAACCCACGCCCAAAACATGAGAATCCTTAAACCCTTCCGACAAAGGAGACAGCCAAACTTTCCCCCCTTTAACCAATCTCGGCCCGCAAGTCAGAGAAAACCAATGTTGACTCCAATCCGGCTTACCTTCGGTTCTAGCCGTCACCATTTCCAGTTGATTTCCCGCCTTAATTCCCAAAGTCGTGCCGTAATTTTCCCAGCGGCTGTATTTCAGAAACTTACCCGCCGCCACCATATTTCCCAGCACAGCTTTCTGCTGGTCTTTACCAAAAAAAGTACCGTTAGCAACAACAGCAGCCCCGTAACGCGCTACCATATTTTCAAAAGGTTCGTCACCCGCAGTTACTTGAGAATTATTTGCTAAAATGGCATTGTTAGCTAATCCAATTGTGATGTAAATTTCCGGGTCTGTGAGGTCAATAGTTGTTAGATAAAAACTTGCACCAGCTACAGTTTGATTGCTTAATTGTACGGGTTTTGCTTGCTTACCCGAACGTTTGATAATTTGAGGTTTAGACTGTACAAAAGGAGAATTTGCGGCATTTGGTTGAGGAGTTTCTGGGGATTTTACGATGGGATTGCTAGGGAGAGTTTGAGGAGTTTTTCGAGATTTTACAATGGGATTGCTGGGGAGAGGTTGAGGAGTTTGATTTGATTGTATACTTGATAAAAAAGCGAGGGACTTTTGCCACATTTGACTCGCGAGAGTTAAGAAATTATCTCGGTTTTGGGCGATCGCAAAATAGTCAGCTACAACCCGCGCCAAAGCTATGCCGATTAAAAATAAAAAAGTGCGCCGCACGATCGGGCGACAACCTTCAGACTGTTTGCGTTTAGACATACACAAATCTCAGCTAGGATAGCGAACGGTTTTCTATGCCTTTGACTACAACGGGCGATCGCGCTAATTCTGAAAATATCATTACTAAGGTGCACCGCAGCGCATTTAAAGAAGGACTGAAGTCCTCACTACAAACCTGTTTATAGTAATGAATGCAAGTCCTCATAAAAAGAAGGACTGAAGTCCTCACTACAAACCTGTTCGTAGTGAGGACTTTAGTCCTCATAAAAAGAAGGACTGAAGTCCTCACTACGAACCTGTTCCCTAGCCCGTATTCCGCATCCCCGCAGCAATACCATTAATTGTCAGCAGAGCTCCCCGCAACAATTCACCCTTGCTGTAACGCGAGTGAATCACCC
>JAYUGZ010000020.1:0-2534 GCA_043767465.1 Cyanobacteriota bacterium | reverse complement strand
TCCCTAGTTTTTATTTCGCAGAGTCCTATCCTGAAAAAACTGACCCAAAAGTTCAAAATCGACTGGTTAGTTAATGCTATAGATGCTGTTGATGTCGTGAATGCCGAGGCGCAAGTTCGAGAGTTACAGCGCCAATATCCTCACGAGAAACCCCAAGAGATTGCACATCACTTGATGGTGGAAAAAGCCTTGCTAGCGGCAGGAACTGGCTTGGCTAGCAGTTTAGTCCCCGGCGCGGCTTTGGCCTTGGCTGGCATGGATTTAGCGGCAATGACGGCGTTATCTGCTGAGTTGGTTTATCAAATTGCTGCCGCCTATGGCATGGATTTGCGATCGAGCGATCGCAAAAAAGAAGTTGTGGCTATTTTCGGTTTATCCTTGGGTAGCAATTTAGCGATCGAAGCTGGAGTTACGCTTGTCAGCAATATTCCCTTGGCGGGTGCGGTGATTAATGCTAGCGCCAGTGCGGCAATGATTTACGCGCTGGGATACGGTGCTTGTCGGTTTTATGAAGCGCATCTCGATTCCTCGGAAATCGAAACTAAGCTCGAAGATTTACGAGAGGTATTGCAAGCGGAAAGTGAGCAATATTTAGAAAAAGCGATCGCACAAGAAACGGTGATGGATTGGATTTTGGTGTATGTCGTCTATGCGAGCAAAAAATTCACCCGATGGGATGAGTTATTACCGGAATTACGAGCGGCGAATTTAAATCCCAGGACTTTAGCTGAGATTGAAGCTGTGCAAAGTAAGTCTAAATTGCTTCCCAAGTTGGATATTTTACTCGAACAACTCGAACTTGACTTTGCCGAACCACTTTTAAAGCGATGCACTGAGATTATCGAGGCTGACGGTGAAATTAATCAACAAGAGGGGAAAATTTTGCTGACAATTCAACGGGCTGTTTTGAGCAAGAGAAAGCAAGCGAAAAAACAAGCCCAGCCAACTTTAATCGAGGATGCGGTATCGCAACCCACTGAAGCACAAACTGAAGTCCAAGCTGAATCACAAACTCCCTCTTTATCTTCTGATTCTCCTTCTACTAATAAATTGAGTTCAAGTATGCTGCAAAACTTCAAAAAAATATTAAAAGTTGCTACGATATTAGACGTGCCAAAGATTGCTGATTTAATCGATAGTGAATCACAAACTCCCTCTCGATCTACTCATTCTCCTTCTACTAAGTTGAGTGCAATTCTGCTGAAAAAATTTAAGCAAATTTTAGCAGGTTCTACGCGGTTAGAAGTGCCAGAGATTGGGTATTTAATCGATCAGGTCGATCGCATGACGGGAGAAGAGTTTGAGGAATTTTTAGCTTGCTGTTTCCGCAATCTCGGTTATTCGGTCGAAATGACACCCAAAACGGGGGATTTTGGTGCGGACTTGATTCTCTCTAAAGCCCGCAAGAAAACCGTTGTTCAGGCAAAACGCTATCAAGGTAAAGTGGGAAATTCCGCTGTGCAAGAAGTGGTGAGTGCGGTTAAGTATTACGGGGCCCAGGATGCGATCGCAATTACGAACAGCGAGTTTACATCCAATGCTCATAAACTGGCTCAAGCGAATGGGGTACAACTCTGGGGACGAGAACAGTTAATTGATTTAGTGATTCGAGCTAAAAAATAATGTATCTAGGATTTACCCATAAAGGCAAAGAAACCGAGGTTTTTCTAAATCTGCGGGTACTAACGTCTGTATTTCGCAAAAAACCCGGTTTCTGATAGGTTGTGCGTCCATAAATTATTTCTTGCCTGTCAGCAAATAAGTAGGGCTTGCTGAATAATTGATCGCTTTTTGGCGATCGGGAGTGATCGATTATTCAACCAGAGTTAGACATGAGTTTTCCTGCCTCCCGATTGAGTGAAATATAAGCGCAGATTATCTGAAACCCAAAAACAGGCGTTGTTTTCCCCGAACCCCATAAAAACACACAAAAAACCCGGCGCCACCAGGTAGAAAGGTTCATTACTAAAAAAGTGATAGCAATAGCTGTACGAGATGTATTATCAAGTTTTGTCATTACCAGATTCAGGCTAAACCTTCGTTTTCCTTGCCCGTATTTTCCCTCAATTGCCTGACGAATCCTCTCATCTTCCTTGGCTTGCTTCTTTTTTTCTTTACTTACATTTGCTGGAGGTCTTCCTAGGGGTGATCCACTGATTCTAATACCTTTTTCTTTACACGCCCGCTCGGTTTTCTCTTGTACGATAAATCCGATCTGCATTCCCTTATTCTGGATAATATCCTGTGAAGCTATAATAAGCTTCTACTTGTGTTTTTAAGTCTCCTGATTCGTTGAAATTATCCCAGCTCATCCGGTCTAAAAATACATATCCTTCAAAACAGCTCGCCGATAGTTTAGCTCCAAACTCTACGCTTTTTCCAGCTTTTCCTCTGACTATAGGGCGGATGTGGGGCTGGCTTAAACTTACTATTCTATCCTCAATACTCTGTTTATTATTCTCCAATAACCATTGCTGTTGGCGAGAGACTTCTGTGAGGACTAGCAAGGTTTTATATTGCTTTTTATTCAGACG
>JAYUGZ010000019.1:0-16143 GCA_043767465.1 Cyanobacteriota bacterium | reverse complement strand
AGTTGGTAGAGCAGTGGACTGAAAATCCACGTGTCCGGAGTTCAAATCTCCGTCTTGGCATCGCAAAGCCCTCACAAAGTTGAGGGCTTTTTATTTGGTGAAATTTGAACTATCAGGATTTGGCGGACGCATAGGAATCGATCCGAACGATCATTCTTCATCGGGAAACATTGCTTCCAAGTCTTGGAAACCGCTCGCCACCCGCAAAATTTCGATCCCATTCTCAACCACTCGATAAAAGATAATGTAGCCATCGAGCGGCACTCCCCGGAGTCCAGACTTAATTCGATCGTAATTGCGCCCCATATTCGGAAATTTGACTAAGTTGTCACACTTTTTGACAAACTCCCGAAGCAGCCGCTCCCCAGCCTCAATATTGCGCGCCACAAAATAATCACCAATGGCATCCAAGTCTCGGGTTGCAGTAGGAGAGACAAAGCATCGGCTCATTCCTGAACCTCTCGCGCCTTGCGAAACTTTTCTTGCAATTGCTCGATCGCACTCTCTAACGGAATTCCCTCGCCCCGCGATAGTTCCGCCTCCGCTTGCTCAACGGACGATCGCACTTCCTCCTCCCACTCCCAATAATGCTTCTGGGTTTGCGCCAGAGTTTGGAGGGCTTTCGTAATTACCTCGGAGGGCGAACTAAACGGCCCCTGCGCCAATTGCGCCTCGATCAATTGCATCTGCTCCGGACTCAAAGTAATATTCATCACGCGACCTCCCTTAGACAAAATCCCTGTTTTAACCATAGCGCTACATCCGGGCACTCTCGATCGCCCCGAAACCCTGCCTAAGAAGTTCAAATCCGATCGCTTGTTGCTGCTTTCCTCATCGCAACAATTGCTAAATGAACAACTCAAGGCGATCTAATAATCCTATTAATATCGAAAAAATTCCGATTTAGAGTCAAGATAATTGTGCTGATCCTTCCCTAAAAGCCTCGCAATCTCGATCGAACTCATGAAATAATCCGGCAAATTTTGATTGACAAAAACCAATATTTATAGTAAGCAAGCTCGAAAATGGTGTTAAACTAATCTGACTCGGGCAATCCCCCTGCCGGAAACAAAAGGTTACAATCAAAAATAGATTCTATTTCGATAACAATACTGTTTATAGCTTGAACTTCTCAGTGCCCCACAACAACACCTCAACACAATCCTTTCAATTTGACTCGATCGACAGTGCCCTGGCAGACCTCAAAGCAGGTCGGATGCTGGTAGTAGTCGATGACGAAAACCGCGAAAACGAAGGCGACTTGATTTGCGCCTCCCAATTCGCCACCCCCGACAACATCAATTTCATGGCAGTTCACGGTAGGGGTTTGATTTGTCTGGCATTGAGTGGCGATCGGCTCGATCGCCTCGAACTGCCGCTGATGGTCAGCAAAAACACCGACAACAACCAAACAGCATTCACCGTCAGCATCGATGCAGTCAACGGCGTCAGCACCGGCATCTCCGCCGAAGACCGCGCCCGCACCATCCAAGTTGCGATTCACCCGGACACCAAACCTCAAGATTTGCGCCGTCCCGGTCACATTTTCCCGCTGCGGGCGATCGACGGTGGCGTCCTCAAACGCGCCGGCCACACCGAGGCCTCCGTTGACCTCGCCAGACTCGCCGGCCTCTATCCCAGCGGCGTCATCTGCGAAATTCAAAACCCCGACGGTTCGATGTCGAGGTTGCCGGAATTAATCGAGTACGCCAAAACCCACAACCTCAAAATCATCAGTATTGCCGACTTAATTAGCTATCGGCTGAAGCACGATCGATTTGTCCGCCGCGAAACCGTCGCCAAATTGCCCACTGAATTCGGCAATTTTATGATTTACGCCTACCGCGACACTCAAGACAATTCAGAACACGTTGCTATTGTCAAGGGCGAGCCGGCAGAATTTAAAGACAAACCCGTGATGGTGCGGGTGCATTCCGAATGTCTAACCGGCGATGCTTTCGGTTCCCTGCGCTGCGACTGCCGGATGCAACTGCAAGCGGCACTGAAAATGATCGAAAATGCCGGTTCCGGCATCATAGTTTACTTGCGCCAAGAAGGTCGGGGCATTGGATTGGTAAATAAACTCAAAGCTTACTCCCTGCAAGATTTGGGATACGATACCGTGGAAGCTAACGAGCGGTTGGGCTTTCCCGCCGACTTGCGCAACTACGGCGTTGGAGCACAAATGCTCAACGATTTGGGAGTGCAAAAAATTCGCTTAATTACCAACAATCCGCGCAAAATTGCCGGGTTGAAAGGTTACGGGATTGAAGTTGCCGATCGCGTCCCCTTACTAATTGAAGCCACAGATTACAACTCGATCTATCTGGCAACAAAAGCCGAAAAACTAGGTCATCTGCTGCTGCAAACTTATTTAGTAACAGTCGCGATTCAGTGGGACGAAACGAAGGAAGAAGAAAGAAGGAAGAAGGAAGAAGGAAGAAGGAAGAAGGAAGAAGGAAAAGAGGAAGATTCTGCCATCCAAAATCGGTACGAACACCTCGAAAAACTGCGGCATTTGGCGGCTAGCCACGACTTGCTGCTGCAAGAAGAAGCGCGGCCGGTGGGCATAGCTTTGTTTGGAGAAGGCTCGCTCATCGTTCACCTAGGCTTCGATCAAGCCGGACTCGCGGCCTCCGACTGGTACTCGGAACCCAATCATCCTTATGTCAAGGCGATCGTCCAAATTCTAGGTTCCATTAGCACGGCTCCAAATTTGCAAAAATTAGAATTCATGGTTTCCAGCGGCGGCGATCCGCTCAAAACCCTGCAAGTCCAGCTCGATCGCGAAAACTTCCCCCTCGGACAAGTCGCGTCCGTGTGCGCCAGGCTTCAACCTCAAACAATCTATAGTTTTTCCGCTCTTCCCGATTCAGCCATCGGAATGTCAAGCTAGGTTCAGGATTAAATAGAGCGAATTTGATATGGACATGAACGTTGGTGACTTTCTGCACCGGCTCGACCTCAGGGGACAAGCGCTTAAAGGCACCAACCTCGGCGGTGCGGAACTCCGAGGAGCAAACCTCAGGGGAACAGACCTCCGAGAAACCAATCTCAGCGACGCTATTCTCAGGTATGCAGATTTGATCGAAGCCGACCTCACCGGCGCCAATCTCAGCGGGGCGGACTTAGCTGAGTCATTTCTCAATTTAGCCAACCTCACCAGAGCCGATTTGACCGGTGCTGTCCTCCGAGAAGCTACTCTGGTAGGAGTCGAACTCATGGGAGCCAACCTCAAAGGCGCAAGTTTGATCAAGGCAAATTTAGTTGGAGCAAATCTCGCCGAAGCCAACTTAACCAGAGCCAACCTCAGCGGAGCGGATTTGCGCGGTTCTCTGATGACCGACGCCATTTTAGACAAAGCTGTCTACAACAACCGGACAGTTTTTCCTGACGATATTGACCCGCGCGCAATGGGAGCAATTTTGCTAGCTCCCAATGCTTCGCTCCCGGGCTTAAATCTGATTATGGTAGATTTGACCGAAGCGGATTTAAAAGGAGCCGATTTGCGGCGGACAAACTTATACAAAGCTATTTTATTTGGAGCCAAGCTCGATCGGGCAAACTTAGCAGGAGCCAACCTCAGCGGAGCCGACTTGAGGGAAGCCAGTTTGAGCGGCACAATCTTAGAAAAAGCTGTTTACAGCAACCAAACCTTGTTTTCAGAAGGCATTGACCTCAGTCTAGGCGGAGCTTATTTAATTGCTCCCAATGTATCGCTGCAAGGGGTAAACTTAACCGGAGCCGACTTAAACGGGTCAGATTTAAGCGGAGCTAATTTGAGCAATTCTAACTTAAGTTCGGTCAATCTCAAAAATGTAGACCTCAGCAGAGCCAGCTTAAAAAAAGCTTACCTGAAGGGCGCGAACTTGGAAGCAACAGATTTGAGAGGAGCCGATTTAAGCGGCGCTATTTTGCACCAAGTAAACTTGACTTGTGCCGACTTGAGGGGTGTAGACTTAACCAGAGCAGACCTCAGGGGCGCTAATTTGAGCGATGCCGATTTGAGGGAAACAGATTTCACCGGAGCTACTTTGCTGTTCGCTAACTTGAGCGGCGCCGACTTGAGAGGTGTAGACTTGACAAAAGCAGACCTCAGCGGCGCTAAATTAAACGAAGCAGACCTCAGAAAAGCAGATTTGATGAGAGTAAATTTGGAGGGAGCAGATTTAACTGACGTAGACTTGAGCGAGGCTCATTTATTCCGAGTTAATCTCAGAGGTGCTAACCTTAAAGGTGCAAACCTCAAAGGCGCAAGTTTAAAAGGGGTATCTTTGACCGACGCTTATTTGAGCGAAACGGATTTGACGGATGTAGACCTGAGTCCGAGTTTATTTGAACTGCCATTAGAATCGGAATGGTAATTAGTCAGTTGGCAGTTGACAGTTGGCAATTGGCAGTTGGCAAATAACAACTAACAAATAACAAATAACAACTAAGGAATGAGAATTAAATAACTTGCATTTTTTGTAGGTTGGGCACGAGAGAACGAACCCTCCGTTTCACTCCGCTTGGGCGCCACGCTTGATTGTTGTGCCCAGTGAAACGCTCTTTTCATGCTTCAACCCAACCTACGGAAGTTATTTAATCCACGATCCTAACCACTAACAACTAACCACTAACAACTGACCAATGACTAATGACAAACCCTTAGGCTCTGTTATTCAAGGTTCCCTCAGCAAGGGATTGGAAGTGCGACTGCACGCCGACGTTTCGGTAGAAGATATGAGGGTGGGGAAATTTCTAGTAGTGCGGGGGGTACGATCGCACTTTTTCTGTATGCTCACCGACGTGTCTCTCGGAACATCCAGCACTCGCATTTTATCCAACCCTCCCAATCCCAACGACGATTTTCTCCTCGCAGTCCTCGCCGGTAGCAGCACCTACGGTACGATCGAGCTTTCGCCGATGTTGATGCTGACTGCGGAAAAAGAAAAATCTCAAGCAATCTTCGATCCCAAAGGTAACGGAGTCCCCGATAAAAAGCTGGCCTTAGGGAATTTGGGTTCTTTTGAGGCGCAAAGTGGCGCCGATATGGAACTGCTACCGGTTAAAACGATTCCCAGCCACTTTTCCCAGGTGTTTGATGCCAAAGAAACCGATTTTCGAGCGGTTTTTGGCTGGGAAGATGACCCGTACCGTTGCAATTTTGCGATCGGCAAACCGATTGACATGGACGTGGCTGTGTGCTTGGATTTAGACCGATTTGTGGAACGCAGCAACGGAATTTTTGGCAAGTCGGGAACCGGAAAATCTTTTTTGACGCGCTTGCTGCTGTCGGGCATTATTCGCAAGCAAGCTGCTGTTAATCTAATTTTTGATATGCACTCGGAGTACGGCTGGGAAGCAGTTTCCGAAGGAAAACAATTTAGCACTGTTAAAGGTTTGCGGCAGTTATTCCCCGATAAAATTCAGATTTATACTCTCGATCCAGAATCGACAAAACGCCGGGGTGTCCGTGACGCTCAAGAGTTGTTTTTGAGTTTCGAGGAAATTGAAGTGGAAGATATCTCGCTAGTCCAGCGGGAGTTGAACTTGTCGGAAGCTAGTATCGAAAATGCGATTATTTTACGCAACGAGTTGGGCAAGGGTTGGATTAACAAGTTGCTGGAAATGACCAATGAAGATATTCAAATGTTTTGCGAAGAAAAGCGGGGAAATAAATCTTCGATTATGGCTTTGCAGCGAAAATTAGAGCGTTTAAATGATTTGAAATACATTCGTAAACGCTGTCCCAAAAATTATGTAACTGAAGTTTTGCAGTGTTTGGATAGCGGTAAAAATGTAGTAATTGAGTTCGGTTCGCACTCGGATTTGCTGTCGTATATGTTAGCAGCAAATGTGATTACTCGCCGGATTCACGCATCTTACGTGCGGAAAGCTGAGAAGTTTTTGCAGAGTAAAAATCCGTGCGACAAGCCGCAACCGTTAGTAATTACCATTGAGGAAGCCCACCGCTTTCTCGATCCGGCGATCGTGCGATCGACTATTTTCGGCACAATCGCCCGCGAAATGCGAAAATACTTCGTAACTCTACTGATTGTAGACCAGCGCCCGTCAGGCATCGACGGCGAGGTGATGTCGCAAGTCGGTACGCGGATCACTGCTTTGCTAAACGACGATAAAGACATCGATGCTATCTTCACCGGCGTTTCTGGAGGCCAGAGTTTGCGATCGGTTTTGGCTAAACTCGACTCGAAACAGCAAGCTTTAGTTTTGGGGCACGCCGTACCGATGCCCGTAGTTGTGCAAACTCGTCCCTATGATGAGCAATTCTACAAGGAAATCGGGGATATTGACTGGCAAGAAATGCCCGACGAACAAGTGTTTGCCGAGGCTGAAGCTGCTAAAATGGATTTGGGATTTTAGATTGATAACTGGCGATCGCGAAGGAAGTTCGGCAGCGGATGAGTGTAACGGATGTAACGGATGTAACGAATTGCAGAAAGAAGGAAGAAGGAAGAAAGAAGAGGAAAGAAGCCATAAAAGCCGATTTTTCAGTCATGTAAGAAAGAAACCGGGTTTTTTACTGTTTTGGCGGGCTGCAACGAAGTATTTGGGAGGAAAAACCCGGTTTCTTGCTACCCGTGCGTAAGTCTCTGAAAGTGCGATCGACATTCAAAAAAAATATTCCTCCGGCTTTAGGCAAGGGCTTTTGCCCTCACAACCCCTCACCCCTCATCCCTACTTTCACAAAATTTGGATCAGGTTAAATATTGTTCTGCATCGTGGCACAATTCAACTCAAATAGCCGAACAGCCCGCTCTTATATATCTTAACTTACTTACAGAAAAACTCACATAGCATATTTAACAAAAAATGTCAATAATTATTTTAAACAGTAACTTGCAGCGAATACGGCGATCGAGTTCGGTTATCTCGCATCGCAGCATCTAGGCAGCAAGAAAAATTAAAGCGATGATAGAACAGAGAGCAAAAACCAGCCCTCGAATTGCATGAGTCTGTTTGGATGAGTCTGTTTGCATGGGTATTGGGAAGTTGAGTTCCAGTTAAAACTAGCAGGGAATTTAAAACCTTAAGGGAAAATGTAGAATCTTGACCTTAAGACAGAGGTTTTTACCCTTTACGATCCTCAAAATTTGGAATAGTATTGAGAAAAGTAAACTCTTGCTTCACTTCGCCTTGAACTAGCCGCTAAAGCTAGCGATTTACGGAAAATCGAGGGGGATTACTAGAAAATCAAGCACAAAAGTAATCCCAAACAAAAAGCTTCTACCGATCGTCACCGAGAAACAGGATGGGTAACATCCCCCCTGTCGCAGTCTTTATCCCACTTGTAAAAGTGGGACAGGGTATCACCAACTTTTTATCTGTTGTTACAAGGAGTGCAATACTCACCCATGTCCACCACCACCCCCAAAACCAAAACAGTGAAAGCCGATCGCATGGGCAGCCGGCCATACTCCTCAACGGATACGGTTCGTACCTATCTGCACGAGATCGGTCGAGTACCCTTGCTAACCCGAGAAGAAGAGATTGTTTTCGGGAAGCAGGTACAGCAAATGATGAAATTAATCGAAGCAAAACAAGCACTTGCTAAAGAATGGCAGCGGGATCTGACGAACGAAGAGTGGGCTGCCGAAATGGAGTTGGCGGAAGCCGAACTGAACCGGATATTGCAGGTAGGGCGGCGCGCCAAGCAAAAGATGATTGAAGCCAATTTGCGGCTAGTAGTGGCGATCGCCAAAAAATACCAAAAACGTAACATGGAATTCTTGGATTTAATTCAAGAAGGAACCCTCGGTTTGGAACGAGGTGTAGAAAAATTTGACCCGATGCGGGGATACAAATTTTCTACCTATGCCTACTGGTGGATTCGCCAAGCGATCACTCGCGCGATCGCCCAACACGCCCGCACGATTCGATTACCAATTCACATTACCGAAAAACTCAACAAAATCAAAAAAGTGCAGCGGGAACTCACCCAGCAATTGGGCAGATCTCCCTCGCCTGCGGAAATTGCCACCGCCCTAGAACTGCAACCTTCCCAAATTCGGGAATACCTGCTGATGGCAAGACATCCAGTTTCTTTGGACTTGCGGGTAGGAGACAACCAAGATACCGAACTGCAAGAACTCTTAGAAGACGAAACAGCATCTCCAGACAACTACATTACTTCGGAATTGCTGCGGCAAGACCTCGATACTTTGATATCGGAACTTACCCCCCAGCAGCGAGATGTGATCGTTCTGCGCTTCGGTTTGGAAGACGGCACCGAAATGTCGCTGGCGAAAGTCGGAGAACGGCTGAATCTCAGCCGGGAAAGGGTGCGGCAGCTAGAACATCAAGCCCTCGCCCACCTGCGGCGCCGCCAATCTCAAGTCCGAGAATACTTGGCTAGCTAGGCTACTAAAAGAGTTGAGATTTTCCCCACAATCTCAACTCTTTTTTTGGTGCAGGGGAAAGGATGTTTTTATTTGAGGGGTCGATCTTCAGTTGACAGTTGACAGCTTGCCCAGAGTCGGTCGTTGGGATGAGGGCACTTGACAATCATAAGTCTGAGGATTGAAGCAATGAATAGTCTGATTTTAATTTATCGCCTTTAGGGCTTGGGGCTTTAAACCAATTCTTGGGAGTAAAATTACTCAAAACTAAATTTAGATTAGAGTTGAGGAACCGGGCGGGCGATCGAGAATTCAAGTTAATAGGCAGCATTAAACCAAATATCCGGTTTCTTTACCAGCTTCTTGAAACTGGTAACAGAGGCGCTTCAAGGCAGCTATTTTAAATTTTGGGGTCAGGAGTGATTTTAACTCATTTGATATTGACAAGCAGTTTAGAAGCACTCGCGATCGCGCTTGCCCTCTCGCCTGGTAACTTCAGCATCGCATTCGTCGCACGCCGAGCACAGGACTCGGACATCAAATCCGGCGTTTTTAGCTCGCAATCCCCCCCAAATCCGGCGCTAGATACCGCTAGCACAGGTTTAGCAGAGGGCGTTTACCTCTACGGCCAGTCCAGCAAACCAGATGAAATAAAAAAAGAATATTTTGTATTTGAAATGCGGCAAAGTAAGGTAGTCGGTGCTTTTTACCTACCTCGGTCTGCTTTTTACTGTTTTTACGGCACAAGCGAGCGAAATGAATTAAATTTAACAGTCGTGGACAGTTACGACGGCAGTCGCTCTCCTTACTCCGTAAACCTGCAACAGTATTATCCAATTTCCGCCGTCAGCGACAACGACCGGCGCATCTTAGGTATTTGCAAAGCAGCTCACAAAGAGCAAGTGTGGGGAAAATAGCAGAAGACTGGCGCAACGCCAGCAGTCAGAGTTCAGGAAACAGCGGTAAAATTGCTCCTGAGTTGAGAATTTCGGACGGACATCACACACACGGCAAGATGAAACTGCGTCGGAAAACACTATCAATCGTTGGTCTTACCATCGCTGGACTGACTGGCATTCTGTATGCCACTTCCTCCAGCATCCTTTTGGGCAGCCTTGTCAAAGCAGAGGAACAAGAAGCGACACAGGTTGTCAAGGGAGTGCTCAGCGTGTTCGGACAAACCGCAGACGATTTCAACTCGCGCTTTGCGGACTGGTCTGCATGGGATGACACCTATACTTTCATTCAAAACCGCAACTCAGAATTCATCGCCTCCAATTTAGTTCCAGAAGGACTGGCTAATTTAAGGGTTAATCTAGCCGTATTTGTCAATACTTCGGGCAAAATAGTTTACGGTACGAGTTTAGACAGTCAAAAGCAGAAACTAACGCCTGTTCCATCCGCCTTAAAACAGCACATTTCTCTCAGTGACCCACTGTTGCAGCACCCCAACGTGGAAAGTAGCCTCGCTGGTATCCTGCTGCTGCCCTCAGGGCCGATACTGATTGCTTCCCGGCCAATTGTCACTACAAAAAGCACCGGCCCGATCCGAGGCACGGTGGTATTCGGGCGCAATTTAGATGCAGCGGGCATTGCGAAGCTGTCTAAAATTACTCGTTTGCCGCTGATTGTCCACAGCATTAATGAGCCTCATTTACCCGCCGATTTTCTGAAAGCGCGGTACAAACTTTCGGGAAAAAAACCGATTTTGGTGCGTCCTGTCAGCGAAGATTTGATGGCGGGTTACGCTCTGATCCGGGATATTTACGATCGACCTGCGCTGCTGCTGCGGGTAGATATGCCCCGAGAAATCTACCACCAAGGTCAAACCAGTTTAATGTACCTGCTGGTGTCTGTAGGGTTAGCGGGAATCGGGTTTATCGGCTGCACTCTGCTGCTGATAGAGCGTCTGGTACTGTCTCGGTTGAGCAGTTTGGCCAAAGGAGTCAACCGCGTCAGCAGCAGCCAAGACCTCTCGCTGCGGCTGCCGGTGACGGGCGAAGACGAGTTATCCGACCTTGCTCATACTATCAACGCAATGCTGTCGGCGATCGCGATCGCCGAGGGCGAACAACTAGAAGAAAAAGCCCGATACCGAGCCGTAGTGGAGCAAACTACAGACTGCATATTCTTGTGGGACGCTCAAACCAAACGCATTTTAGAAGCCAATACAGCCTTTAGAAACTTGCTCGATTACAGTCTTGATGCGATTTCGCAACTGAGTATTTACGATATCGTCGCCTATTCCAAAGACTTAATTGACAGCAATATCGAGTTTTTGCTGGCGAACAAACAATTCAGAATTGGCGAAGTTCTCTACCGCCGCCGAGACGGTTCCTGCGTAGACGTGGAAGTGAGCGCCAGCGTGATTTCCTACGGCGGCCGCGAGATTATTTGCACTGTTGTCCGCGACATTACCGAGCGCAAGCAAGCCGAAGCCGAACTGCGAGCATCAGAAGAACGCTACAGACTTTTGTTTAAAAATAACCCCCATCCGATGTGGGTTTACGACTTAGAAACTCTGGAATTTATAGCGGTCAACCACGCTGCTATCGAGCACTACGGCTACAGTCGCGACGAATTTCTCAATATGACCGTTGCGGATATTCGTCCTCCCCAAGAGGTGCCGAGATTGCCAAAAAATATATCCCAAGTAGATGCCAATATTGATTTTGCAGGTGTGTGGCAGCACCAGAAAAAAAACCGCACAATTATTGATGTAGAAATTACTTCTTATGCCCTAATATTTGATAGTAGAAATGCCGAGTTAGTGCTGGCTCACGACGTGACCGACCGCTTGCAAGCCGAGGCCGAACTGTACAAAGCAAAAGAAGCCGCAGAATCAGCTAATTTGGCTAAAAGTCAGTTTTTAGCTAACATGAGCCACGAACTGCGAACTCCTCTGAATGCGATTATCGGTTACAGCGAAATTCTGCAAGAAGAGGCTTTAGATTTTGGGGAAACAGATTTTGTGGAGGATTTGCAGAGAATTCATAATTCAGGCCACCATTTACTAACATTAATTGATGATATTCTAGATTTGTCGAAGATTGAAGCCGGTCACGCGGAACTAGAAATAGAGGTTTTTGATTTATTTGAGGCTGTTCAAAATGTAGCGAAAACCGTTGAACCGCTATTTTTGAGAAACACCAATCAGTTGAATCTGGAGTGTCCTAATAATATTTGTCAATTGCATTCCGATAAAATTAAGCTTACTCAAATTTTGTTTAATTTGCTCAGCAATGCTGCTAAGTTTACTCAGAAAGGAACAATTACACTTTCTGTTGAAAGAATTACAAATAATGAGAATAGTTGGGATTGCGAACAGTTAATTTTTAAGTGTACTGATACCGGGATTGGCATGACCCCGGCACAAGTACAAAAATTATTTCAACCATTCACGCAAGCTGATGCTTCAACTACGCGAAAGTACGGAGGAACGGGTTTAGGTTTGTCAATAGCGCAGAAATACTCTCAGATGTTGGGGGGAGAAATCACTGTGAATAGCGAGTTTGGTAAGGGTTCAACTTTTACTTTCATCTTGCCAGCATTGCTATGATAGCATCTGTGTTGCGATCAGTGCGATCGCTTCACAGTCATGACTTGAGCCATCTCCTAAACCAGGTTCGCAGTCAGGAATTCAGTTTTCTCCAAATCAGCTTTAAGCCAATCAGGACTAAAGTCTTGACTGCCAAGTATATTAATACTCGATCCCTGCTTGAGCTTTAATTCCTTGTTCTCGAAATGGATGCTTAACTAAAGTCATTTCCGTCACCAAATCAGCGCGTTCGATTAATTCTGGCGGCGCGCCTCTACCCGTAAGAATAACATGAGTTTCTGCGGGTTTTTGTTCTAAGCCGGAGAGAACTTGATCTACTTGCAAATAACCCATTTTTAATGCTATATTAACTTCATCTAACAGCACTAACTTAAATTCGGGATTACAAATAAAAGTTAGGGCTTTTTGCCAAGCTTTTTGGGCTGTTTCGATATCTCGCTGGCGGTCTTGCGTGTCCCAGGTAAAACCTTCACCCATGGCATGAAATTCTAGCTGTTTTTCCCAGAGTTCAAAAACGGCTTTCTCGGCGGGTTCCCAGGCCCCTTTAATAAATTGTACTATGGCGACGCGGTAGCCGTGACCGAGCGATCGCACAACCATGCCCAAAGCCGCCGTAGTTTTGCCTTTACCGTTACCCGTATTGACAATTATCAAACCTTTGTCTGGGGCCGCGTTAGCGATTCGCTGCGCCTGTACTTCTTGGCGGCGCTGCATTTTTTGTTTGTGCTGTTCGGCTGTTAAGCCTGTGGTTGTAGTTGTTTCTGTATTGGTTTCCATGAGACTTTTTATATAGCACGTCTAAATGAATTGTACAACTAATTGACACTTTTATATAGTGTTTAATTGTTGAAATAAATGTCTGTGTCATTGCGACGCCGGAAGCAATCTCAGTCTTTGCCATTGGTTCCGGGATTGCAATTACAAAAAAATATTATTTAGTGTGCATTTCAGTGATTGCCCAAAAAATTAATATTTGAATTGTACAATTAATTTAAACTAGCTATGACCGCAGATTTAGGCGCTTAGGCTAGACTAACAGTACACAAATAAATGCTGATAAATTCAGGATGTCTAGTTAAAGCCAGAGTGCTTGCAAATTGAGCACGAAACCGGGCAAAATATCTTCTCCTGAAAGTTCTGTAGGACATTCCAAAATTTCTTTTTCTTGTCCTTGGCGGTAGATTTCGACTCGGCGCGTTTTGCGGTTGATTAACCAGCCTAATTTTACTTGGTTGTCGATGTATTCTTGCATTTTGTTTTGAGTATCTTTGAGACTGTCAGTCGGCGACATCAACTCTAGGACGAAATCTGGGGCGATGGGAGGAAATTTTTGTTTTTGTTCGAGAGTGAGTGCATCCCATCTTTCTTTTTTAATCCAAGAGACATCGGGAGAACGATTTGCACCGCTGGGAAGTTTGAAGCAAGTTGAAGAATCGAAACAAACTCCCAGTTGGGTTCGTCTGTTCCAAATTCCAAAATCAATAGATATTTCAAAATTATAATTTCCGGTTTCTCCTCCTGTGGGTGACATGACGATTATTTCTCCTTGGGCGTTGCGTTCAAATTTGACATCGGGGTTGGCGCGACACAGTTGATAAAATTGGTCGTCGGTGACTTGGGCGATCGCATTAAAGTTGATTGTGACTGCTAGCATGGTATTTTAGAGGCTGCACTTGGAGTGTTTTAATCGCAGATGAATGCCGAGCGATGCAGGTTGTGTAAATCCTAAACTGGGGAATGCTATTTTTGAAGCTGGAATATTTTATGAGACACTTATGCTAGCATTATATCACAAAGCTATAACGACGTGTCCATATTTTTATGACAACCTTTTTCTAGGAAAGATTGGCAGACATACCAATAATAAAAGGCAATGTTGATTTCGCTCAACAACTTGGGAATTCCTTCTAACAAACTAGATAATATCTTGTCTTCCAACTTCAGCGCGTCGATGCCGATCGCCAAAAACAACAATCCTAATCCAGCCAACAAGATTTTGTAGGGAGTAGACTGTAGGTCTCGCCGAAAAAACCATCCGTAGGAAAACACAAATATAGCGTACAAATAAATAACTCCTAGCTTGGGAATTCCCAAAGCATTAATATATAGATGAATCCTGTAAATTTCATTTAGTAGAAATGCGCCTGTTAACAAAGCCGAAAACAGAATAAATCGAGTTTCCGAAGAACGCGGTTGTATATTTTTAGCCAATCCATAGCTAAAGCTACAAACAATGACTGGTACAGTACATAACACTTGAAAGGTACGAGTTAATAAGGCGACATTGGGGTTAGGGGAGAAAAAAGGGTGAAAGAATAAATCACTAACTTGTAATCCTGAAAGTTGAGTTAAGACAACCAGAAATCCCACCAGCAAGAGAGATAAAAAATTGAGTCGAAAAGCTGAACGCCAAATATTCATAAGCGAGGGAAAACTCAAGGACGGTATAGCGCCGACAAATCAAAAAATACTTTTCCACTATAGCTGCTGATTTGCTAAACTAAGAAGAGTCTTGTCAAACGGGGTGACACTGATGCTGTCGGTAAAAGAAGCAGAATCGATCGTTCTAAATTTGGCGCAACCTCTCGACAGTCAGCGGGATGTAGAAACTGTAGACTTGCTGGCAGCATCGGGGCGCATTTTGGCCGCACCCGTGACTGGTTCCCTCGATTTTCCCTATTGGGACAATTCGGCAATGGATGGCTACGCTGTGCGGTTTACTGATGTGGAAAATTGCAGCGCCGAAAAACCAGCGGTACTCGAAGTAGTTGAGGAGATTCCAGCGGGATATCTACCTCGAATTACCGTGCAATCGGGCCAAGCAGCCCGAATTTTTACGGGCGCGATGATGCCGGATGGTGCTGATACGGTGGTAATGCAGGAAGAAACGAGGCGTGAGGGCGATCGCATTTTCATCTTAGTTTCCCCTGAAAAATCGCAAGCATTTGTCAGGCACAAAGGCGCTTTTTATCAAGCAGGAACACCGCTGCTAACTCCCGGTACAGTTATCAACTCCCCAGAAATAGCAGTGTTAGCAACTGCACAGTGCATTGAAGTTCCAGTTTATCGGCGTTTGCGGGTGGCTATTTTTTCCACTGGCGACGAATTGATATCCCCAGACCAACCTTTGGTACCGGGTAAACTGGTAGACTCCAATCAGTATGCTTTGACTGTTTTGTTGGCGCAAATGGGATGTGAAGTAATAAGATTGGGGATAATTCCTGACAATGAATATGCGCTAAAAAAGGCGATCGCTCAGGCGGTTTTGACAGCAGATGTGGTGCTTTCAACTGGCGGCGTTTCCGTAGGAGATTACGATTATATTGAGCAAATATTGGCGGATTTACAAGGCAAAGTTCACATTAGTTCTGTGGCAATTAAGCCGGGAAAACCTTTAACAGTTGCTACCTTTAAACGAGATAAGCAAGCATCTACTTCACCGATTTTAAGTTCTGATTGTCTCTATTTTGGTTTACCGGGAAATCCGGTTTCTGCTTTAGTGTGCTGTTGGCGGTTTGTTGTGCCTGCTTTGCGAAAGATGACCGGGCTGGGCGCGGATGCTTGGGGCCCGGAGTTTGTAAAAGCTCGGTGTCATGCTGAATTGCGATCGCACGGCAACCGCGAAACTTATGTTTGGGGTAAACTACATTTAGTTGCCGGAGTGTGGGAATTTGAACCTGCTAGCGGCAGCCAAAATTCAGCGAATTTGATTAACCTAGCCCATACAACTGGTTTAGCAGTTTTGCCCCCATCGGAAACCTGGATTTGGCCCGGCGAATTCGTTGAAGTTTTAAAAGTTAGTTAAGAGTTATTTGTTATTTGTTATTTGTTATTTTGTTGTAAGGATTCAGGTAACATAACTCCTTGCTGGGCAAAGACTTTAGATATGGAGCTTGATACTAAATCAATCTCTATTCTCAATAAATCACCAAAAACTGTCATTTTTAGTCGTTTGTTGACAATCAAGCACGAAAGACAAAAACCCTTATTTTGCCATAAAACCCTTGCTAGACAAGCGTTGGAGCTGCAAGTTTTTAGACCTGAATCCTTACATTTTGTTGGATAACCAGTAACAAATAACCAGTAACAAATAACCAGTAACAAATAACCAGTAACAAATAACCAGTAACAAATAACCAGTAACAATGAGAATTTTAATTGTTGAAGACGATCCGATGATGCAACTGGGATTAGAGCAAGTTTTAGCCGATTCCCCAGAAATAGAAATAGTAGGACAAG